>JACESW010000014.1 GCA_013911625.1 Cryomorphaceae bacterium
GAGTAATGTTGGGTTCGGACCGTCTTCGCGAATCAAATCCTTTCTATAGACAATCGACATAGCTACTTTCTTGCCGTCATCAGCAGTTGCCCATATGCGCTTGGTTTCATATTTAGACTTGTCATAACCGCCCAAGACCTCCTGCTCTTTGCGAACCGTTTTTTCACCGGTGGCAAAATCATAGTCAATAACACTACCCGGCGTGGTTAATGAGGTGTAGCCGTAGCGCAGGTGCTTCTGGTCGAAGCTAGGATTGTTGCCCACGTAGGCCGTATATGTTTCCTCTTCGAATGGCAGGTAGTACGCTTCACCGCCCCAAGGCTGGATACGAATGCGAACCAATCCGTTCGAACGCTCCTCAGTAACAAGGTAATCTTCAAACAGCTCCATATCTGTGAAAAGCACGTTCTCATCGTGTGGAAGTACATCGGTCCAATTCTCTTTCGAAGGCGCATCTACCGGTGCCTTCATCAACTTAAAATTGGTCGCCTCGTTCGCATTGGTACGAATGTAAAAATGATCACCAAAATGACTGGTACTGTATTCCAAACCACGCTCACGCGGCTGAATAACCTGAAAAGCTCCTGTTGGATTATCGGCCGCCAAAAATCTGTGCTCGTCCGCCATCGTCGAGGACGAACCAATCATTAAATATTTGCGGCTCTTGCTCTTGTACACAAAACACGTAAAGGTTTCGTCGTCTTCTTCAAAAATGAGCTCGTGCCCACCACTTTGCGCGTCCCAACGCTTGATCTTATTGCTGCGAAGGGTCTCTAAATCCTTTACGGTATAGAACAAGTAGTTACCGTCGGCACTCCAAGTAGAACCTCCAGTACACTCATTTTCTGTAACAATATCAATAGCACCCGTAACTAAATCTTTGGTGTAGATGGTGTAAATACGACGACTCACAGTATCTACTCCGAAGGCAATCTTTTGGTTATTCGGGTGTATGCTCAATCCTGCAATTTGGTAATACGAATGACCTGTGGCCAATTCATTGACGTCAAGCATCACCTCTTCTTCAGCCTCCAAAGAACCTTTTTTACGGCAATAGAGCGGGTACTCTTTTTCACCTTCATAGCGCGTGTAATAGTAGTAACCGTCCAACAGGTACGGTACCGAGCTGTCGTCCTTTTTGATACGACCCACGATCTCCTCATAGAGCCGCTCTTGAAGCTTCTCTGTGCCCTTCATGATTTGCTCACGGTAGGCATTCTCACTATTCAGATAGTCAATGACCTCCGGATTCTCACGATCACGCATCCAGTAATACTCGTCGTTGCGGGTATCACCGTGGATGGTCATTTCGTGAGCTACCTCTTTCGCAATAGGCTCACCAGTGTTAGGGGTTTCATTCATGGTACATTGTGTCATAAGGGCTACAAAACTAAGGCCAAGTATTACCTTTTGTTGCATGGGAAGGGTTATTTTAGAGACTCACTTAAGGCCTATGAAATTACTGAATTCCAACTATAACAGCACACTCCTTCTAATTGTGCTATGCCTAGCAATTGCAAGCTGCTCCAAACCTGAAAGAAAAGTAGATTTCCAGGGCCACCGTGGCGCCCGAGGACTGTATCCAGAAAATAGCTTGGAAGGATTTGAATTCGCTCTTGGTATTGAAGAATTAACCACCCTCGAACTAGATATTGTCGTGAGTGAGGACAAGAACTTGATCATCTCTCACGAACCTTGGCTCAATCCTGAAATTTGCTCCTTAGACTCTGCAGTGCTCGCTGATAATCCGATGGCTTACAATCTCTATCAAATGACTACGGCAGAAATTCAGGCCTTTGACTGTGGAAGCAAAGGAAACCCAAGATTCCCTGGGCAGAAGGCCATGACCACCTACAAACCGGCTTTGAGCGAGCTGTTCAATATGCTCAGTCGTACTGGCAATTGGCGTAAAATAAACATCGAGACAAAATCAAGGCCTATCGGAGACGGCGTATACCACCCAAAACCTAAAGAATTCGCTCAGCTCATTGCAACGTTTTTAGAACGCTACAATGCTTTAAATCCACAGTTTAATCTGTACGATATTGTGACTATACAGAGCTTTGATGTCCGTACACTCCAAGAGCTTAGAAAGCTACACATTGGAGTTAAACTATGCCTGCTTACTGAAGATGAAACTGATCCCGCAGCGGCCATGGACAAGCTTGGGTTCCCTGCGGATGTGTACAGTCCGAATTTCGAAACTGTCACCCCTGAAATTGTGAATTGGTGCCACTTTAGACGCATTGACATTATCCCGTGGACGGTGAATGAAGTCGCAGATATGCAGCGATTGCTAGATATGGGTGTCGATGGATTGATTTCCGACTACCCAAACAAGTACAAGGAACTCGTGTACTAGTTAACGCCAGCTTGAGTCTTCGCGTTTTGAATTCTAATTACGCCTTGACGAGAACCTTCGTGGTCTGGATTGTAGCTCAACGCCTCTCGGTAATCTTTCTCGGCATTAGGCATATCGCCTAAGAGTTCAAAGCTGTACCCGCGGCCGTACAATGCCCTATGGTTGATGGGCTGAATGGCCAATGCTTGGGTAAAGTACCCTATAGCTTCACGTGGCAACTGCAATTGAAGGTGGATGTATCCAAGGTTAAAAAAGCTTTCAATATCTGCCGGATCCAATTTTGTACAGGTCGTAAAATCCTCTAAGGCACCGTTCCAATCCTGCTGACCGAGATAGAACATCCCTCTGTTGTAAAAGCTCAACTTATTCTTAGGGTCCAATTCTACCAATCTATTGAAATATGCGATGGCAATAGGATTTCCCATGGCACTGTAAAGTACCCCACACATATCGATAGCCTCTACATAATCAGGAGCAATGTCAATGGCCTTTTGAAACCATTGCAACGCACGTGCTGTATCTCCAATAGCATCCCTCATCAACAAACCTTTCAAGAAATGTGCTTCAGGATTCTGAGGCTCTAGGTTGAGCACAATATCTACAAGCTCCGCACTTTTCTCGAATTCTGTAACCACATGATAGAGCTGGGCCATCTTAAGACGACAAGGCACGTATTCTGGATCCAGACGCATACATTTCTGCCAGGCGTCCCTACTCTCGCGAGTTTTGTTTGAGGCAAAACCTAAATCACCTAGAATCTCTAACGCGCCCACTCTATTACTATCGTAAGCCAAAACTGCATTGACATCTGCCTGTGCATAGGCAAGGTTTCGGGCACCTAGATACAGTCGAGCTCGCGATTCAAGCACATCCAAATCATTTGGATCGTCAATAATAAGTGCATTCAAACTGTCTAATGCAGAACGCCCCTTGTTCACTGGGGCCATTTCTACACCCGCGTCTTCCCGCTGTTCAGGCAACTCCTCATTTGGAGATGAACAAGCAAAGAAGAAGCTTACGACAATCGAATAAAGGGCGGCTTTGTGCAATAGGGTCCAATTCATTTCCCAAAAATGAGGCAAAAAAAAAGCCCCGCCAAGCGGCGGGGCTGAGAATCAAATAAATCGACTCTTAGAAGTTGTAACGCAAAGAAGCGTTCCAAGTACGACCGAAACCGAACCACACTGAGTTAGCAGTGTTGATACCGTTCCATATTGGGTCACCATCTTCAGCGTGAATACTTGTGTTAGACTCAGCAATGTATACTGTGTTTGCCAAGTTGTTCACGTTCAAACGGAAAGTAAATCCGTTCATTCTGTAAGTAGCACCTAAGTCGATTAGACCGTAAGAAGGAAGCTTTACTGCACCTCTGTTATCAGGAGCGTAGAATTCTTCGTCAACGATTGAGAAGTCAGCGTACAATCCATCAACTAGACGTAGACCTAGATCAATGCTAGCACCTTTAGCTACAGTATAGTCTGCTGTGAAGTATGCAGTAGTTTGTGCTGCATCACCAACCTTAGCACCTTTTAAGTACAAAGTACCTTCACCGATTGCTTGTTGGTTGTCATCAAATAGAGTAGCGCTAAAGTCTTTAGTGTATCTCCAGTCACCGAATGAAGTCATTGCTTTCAAACGTAGTTTGTCAGTAGCAAAGTAATCTGCTTCAATCTCCAAACCGTTGTGACGTACATCGATATCGCGGAACTGAGCAGTACCGTCAACACCTTGAGCGTTACTCAAAGAAACTGTTTGGAAACGGTTACCCCATGTAGTAGAGTAAGCGTTCACGTTGATACGTAGGTTGTTCGATGTGTAACCGTAACCCGCTTCGAATGAAACGATTTCTTCGTTTTCCAAATCTTCGTTAATAGTGTTTCCGTAGTTCGGGAATACTGCACCAAACTGTGCTTGACGTGAAATGAAACCTGCGTTGAAGAAGAAGTTCGACGCATCGTTCATGTTGTAGTTAGCACCACCTTTCACGTAACCACCCAAAGAGTTCTGAGTATCAGAGATTGGGTTTGCCGGTTGATCGAAGTAATCCTCACGTTGGAAGCTCTGGTTACTAACACCTGCTTGAAGAACTACATTGTAAAGGTTGTCCTCGTTGTATTCTACCAAACCGTTAAGACCGGCCCAACCAACGTTACCTACGTTGTAGTAATCAATCTTAGGACCGTTCAAACCAGTGTTGTTGAATGGACTTGCGTTGATTGTCGTGTTGATGATCTGACCACCTGAGTTACGGTTACCCGTTGAGTAGTATCCATCAAGACCCATTAGGTTATTTACTGTACGGTAGTGGAAACCTTTGTACTGTCTCAAATCAATACCGATAGACGTACGTACTTTTCCGAACTGACCTTCTAGGTTAGAGATTGCACCAAGCCAGTTGTGTGAGTTCATAGAAGCACGACGAATCAAAATCTCACGGTTTACGTTGCTATCACGGAAACCGTTCGAACCGATCAATTGACCAGCGAAGTTTGAGATATCACCAGTGTAACCACTCGTGTTATTTTGGTTAGCAGCAACTACAGCATCGTAGTCGATAGTACCGTCATCGTTTCTTGAACCTCTTCCGTTCTCGATGTAGTGCTCGTACAAATCCTTGCGGAAAGGAAGGATATCAGATTCAGCAGCACGGTAGTTATTACCACGTGGACCAGTACCACCACCACGACCCGCAGAGCCGTAGAAAGAAGAAACTAGTTTCCAAGTTGAGTTGATTTCCCAATCCCAGTTCAACGTTGCTAAAGGCTTGTTGTAGAAGTTACGACGCATAGAGAATTCTTCCCCGTTAAGCGTACCACCGTTTGAGTTCCAACGACGGTTGATTTCGCCACCATCACCTTTGAAATCGTTATCAGCAGTAAAGTACTGGTAATCGCGGATACTTACCCATACATCGCGTTGGTGGTGCCATTGACCTGCACCCAAGAACGTAAAGTTCAAGCTGTGATCAGAACCTTTAGGAGCGTAACCTACAGATGCGAAGTAGTTGTAACCTTCACCTGCAGTTTGGTTGATGTAACCGTTACCCATCCAACGGCTCAAAAGCAAAGAAGTTGCCCAACCTTTTTCGTTTACACCAGTGTTGTAAACTGCTGAAGATTTGAAGTAACCGTCGTTACCCAAAGCTTGAGTAAACGAACCGCCTTCTTTCATATCAGCTGCTTTAGTGAAGATACTGATAGTACCACCCACAGAAGGAACAGCCAACTTAGAAGCACCTAAACCACGCTGAATCTGGATACCAGAAGCAACATCAGTTAGACCCTGCCAGTTCGACCAGTAAAGACGACCGTTTTCCATATCGTTTACCGGCTGACCGTTAATCAAGAAAGAAGTGTTGGTTTGGTCAAAACCACGCAAAGAGATGCGCGAATCACCGTAACCACCACCTTGTTTTGTAGCATAAACACCTGGTGTGGTGTTCATGATTTCTGGGAACTCCATGTTACCCACTTTTAGTGAGATGTCCGAAGGTGAGATTGTTGAAACTGCAACAGGCGTCTCACGCGCTACAGCAACATCAATTACATCGGATACTACTGTAATCTCGTCCAACATGTTGAACAAGGAATCTGCTGTAGCAGATGCGTCCTGTGCTGAAACAGCGAAACTCGCCATAAAAGCACCCACAATTAGTAAAGCCTTTTTCATTGTTTGTTTTTGAAATGGTTATTTATATCAAAATTAACAAGGTCTTCACAGAATGGTTGGTTTCTACGTTAAGTTTATATGAACACGTTAATAACAAAAGGCGCTGATTTACAGCGCCTTTTATAAACTATATTGTGTACTTTTTACACTTACTCTACATCATTTAATGCAGCCTTAATCTTTGTTTCGACTTCTTCAGCCAATTCGGGGTTATCAATGAATAATTGCTTCACAGTATCGCGCCCTTGACCTAGTCTAGTTTCACCATAACTGAACCAAGATCCGCTCTTTGTGAGGATATCATGGGCAACACCTAAATCGATTAATTCGCCTGCTTTGGAAATACCCAATCCATACATAATGTCAAATTCTGCCAAACGAAAAGGAGGGGCAACTTTGTTTTTGACAACCTTTACTCTCGTGCGGTTACCTATAACCTTATCACCATCCTTAATTTGGGTAGAACGGCGAATATCTAAACGCACCGAACTATAGAATTTGAGGGCATTTCCACCCGTAGTCGTTTCTGGATTGCCGAACATCACACCGATCTTCTCGCGCAACTGGTTAATGAAAATAACAGAGCAATTCGTCTTGCTAATCGTACCGGTAAGCTTTCTAAGTGCTTGAGACATCAAGCGCGCTTGCAGACCGACGCGCGCATCACCCATTTCGCCTTCAATCTCAGCTTTCGGAGTCAATGCAGCCACAGAATCAATAATGAGGATGTCAATAGCCCCGGAACGAACTAGATTATCAGCAATCTCGAGCGCTTGCTCACCGTTGTCTGGTTGAGAGACGATGAGCTCATCGGTATTCACGCCTAATTTTTCAGCATAAAAACGATCAAAGGCGTGTTCCGCATCAATAAATGCGGCAATACCGCCTTTGCGCTGACATTCAGCAATGGCATGTAAAGTCAAGGTTGTTTTACCTGAACTCTCTGGTCCATAGATTTCAACCACACGACCTGTGGGATAGCCACCTACGCCAAGCGCAACATCTAGAGTTAATGATCCCGTAGGAATAGAATCTACTTCTATCACCGGAGCATCGCCCATTTTCATTACTGTTCCTTTACCGTACGCCTTGTCCATACGATCCATTGTGAGTTTGAGTGCCTTTAATTTGGCGTCTTTGTCTGCGCTCATAATCTTAGAATGCTAAAAATATTAGAATTTGTACAAATGTAGAACTTTGAATGAAACTTCAAAGCCTTTCTAATAATTTATGCAGAGAAATTTAAATTTCGAAGAGTTCAAGTACCTGTTCAGTGGCTTCTTTGGTTTTTACTTTTTCCAAAACTTGCTCGATAATACCCGCTTCATCGATCACATAAGTATGTCTATAGATACCTTCATATTCTTTACCCATGAACTTCTTCCAACCCCAGGCTTCAAATGCCATAATGATTGATTTTTCTTCATCAGCAATCAAACTATAATTGAGTTCCTCCTTGGTAGCAAAGTTGCTCTGACGCTTGACTGAATCTGCGCTTACGCCGATTACCTCAAATCCTTTTGCTGCTAAATCCGCGTAGTTATCACGAAAGTTACAAGCTTCCACAGTACACCCAGGAGTACTTGCTTTTGGGTAGAAGAACAGGATGACTTTTTTGCCTAAGAATTGCTCCGAAGAGATGGTTTCGCCGTTCTGATTTACACCACTCCAGGCAGGTGCTTTTTGTCCGATTTTTAATGCCATTGTGAATTGATTTTATTTCTCAACAACTCGAAGTTAGCTTTGTTTTGTTCCTTAGAACCCTTGTTAGCAATAAATAGTTTTCCACATGACCAAAGCAGAAAAAGTACAATACGTCGTCGATGAACTGGAACGTCTTTATCCAGAAACGCCGGTACCGCTCGACCACAAAGACCCCTTTACCCTGCTTGTGGCAGTAGTGCTTAGTGCACAGTGCACCGACGAGCGCGTAAATCAAATCACTCCGAAGCTTTTCGCTGTGGCAGACAACCCTTACGATATGGCCAAAATGACCGTGGAAGAAATCGCTGCCATTATTCGACCGTGTGGTTTAGTTCCGATGAAAAGTAAAGGCATCCACTCCTTTTCAAATACTATTGTAAACGATTACAACGGCCAAGTACCGGCTAGCTTCGAAGCATTGGAGGCGATGCCAAGTGTTGGTCATAAGACGGCTAGTGTAGTGATGAGCCAAGCCTTTGGTGTACCAGCATTCCCTGTAGATACGCATATTCAACGACTCATGTTCCGATGGGGGTTCTCAAACGGTAAATCTGTAGATCAAACCGAAAAAGATGCGAAGCGATTATTTGCTCGAGAACTCTGGAACAAGCTGCACCTGCAAATCATCTTCTATGGACGCGAGTTCAGCCCAGCCCGTGGATGGGATTTGGAGAAGGATTACATCACAAGTACAATTGGCCGAAGAAGTGAAATTAAAAAGTGGGAAGTAGAACAAGAGCGCAAGGCAAAGAAAGCTTCGCTTAAGAAAGCTCGCCGATAGTTGTTATTTTTGGGCAGCATTAAAAGAAATTGACCTTTATGGGACGCGCATTTGAATTTAGAAAAGAACGCAAGTTTAAGCGTTGGGCAGGGATGGCGAAGACCTTCTCAAGAATTAGCAAGGACATCATCATGGCCGTAAAAGAAGGTGGTGATAACCCAGATTCTAACTACCGCTTAAGAATGCTTCTTCAAAATGCCAAGGCAGCCAACATGCCTAAGGACAATGTGGAGCGTGCCATTAAAAAGGCAATGTCGAAAGACCAAAGCGACTACAAGACCATTATCTATGAAGGATACGGTCAGCACGGTATCGCTGTTTTAGTGGAGACTGCCACGGACAATAACACCCGCACCGTAGCGAATGTACGTTCGTACTTCAATAAATGTGAAGGGTCTCTCGGGACTTCAGGTTCGGTGGAGTTTATGTTTGAGCACAAGTGTCATGTGAAGATTGCCGCCGGTGATATCGATGTGGAAGAACTGGAATTTGAGATGATCGATCACGGTGCTGAAGACGTGTTTAAAGACACTGAAGAGAAAGACGGCGAGGAAACTGAAATCATCATGATTTATGGCCAATTCGCTGACTACGGTAACATCGCAAAAGGTCTAGAAGGTTTGGGTCACGAGATTGTTGAATCTGGTTTTGAATATATCCCAACTACAACGAAAGAGCTCGACGAGGCACAGACTAAGGACCTCGAAAAACTCATTGAAAAATTAGAAGAGGACGACGATGTACAAAATGTGTACACGACTATGAGATAAAGCGTCGCGAGCAGCGAAGCTAAAGCACAAAAAAGCCGCCCGATGGGCGGCTTTTTTAGTAGTTATTAAGCTGGAATTTTACGCAGCGAACTTCGTTCAATTTGCGCTTTTGCGTACTCCTTGGTGATGTGAATGGATTTTTCCTCCATGCCCGGTGCATCGAACATATAATCGGTTAGGATGGCCTCACAAACACTGCGCAATCCACGAGCGCCAAGGCTGTAATCGAGCGCTACCTCAACAATGTAATCGTACACTTCATCGTCAAAAGACAAGGCGATATTGTCCATATGGAAAAGGTGCTGGTACTGCTTGACCAACGCATTCTTCGGCAAGGTTAAGATAGCACGAAGCGCATCTTTATCTAGCGGAGACATAAATGTCACGATAGGCATACGTCCGATGAGTTCAGGGATTAATCCAAAGCTCTTAAGATCTGAAGGAGTGATGTAGCTCAATACTTCATCATCTTCCACGTGATTACGACTCTCCTTAGAGTACCCAAGTGTAGCCGAATTCAACCGCGAACCGATCTTCTTCTCAATTCCTACAAAGGCGCCGCCTGCAATGAAGAGGATATTTGTGGTATCCACTTCGATGTACTTTTGGTCCGGATGCTTACGCCCTCCTTTTGGCGGTACGTTCACTTTTGAACCTTCAAGCAACTTGAGTAAACCTTGCTGAACACCTTCACCGCTGACATCACGTGTAATGGATGGGTTATCTCCTTTGCGTGCAATCTTGTCTATCTCGTCTATGAATACAATACCCACCTGAGCACGGTTCAAATCATAATCGGCTGCTTGCAACAGACGCGTCAATATGCTTTCAACGTCCTCGCCCACGTAACCTGCTTCAGTAAGTACTGTAGCATCTACAATGGTGAACGGCACATTGAGCAACTTAGCGATGGTGCGTGCCATTAACGTCTTTCCTGTCCCGGTGTTTCCTACCAGAACAATATTGGATTTATCGACATCCGGCGCATCCTTGAGGGGAACCAAACCAATACGCTTATAATGATTATATACGGCTACAGCAAGCGTGCGCTTGGCAGGCTCTTGACCAATAATGTATTCGTCGAGGTGCGCTTTGATTTGCTTTGGGGTGAAGTCAAACTCTGGCTTTGCAGCGACATCCAATGGATTAGTCTGCGGCTTTTCACCGAGTTCAGCGTGAAGGATACCACCCGCTTGGCCAACGCAACGGTCACAGATATGGGCATCCACACCAGCAATCATCATCTCTGCCTCATCCTTACTGCGTCCGCAGAAGGAACAGTGGATGTTCTTCTCTTCGCTCATTACTTCGCTTGATTCTTGCCGAGCAAAATTTCGTCAACCATACCGTAGTCTTTCGCCTCTTGCGAAGTCATCCAGTAATCGCGGTCAGAATCTGCCTCTACTTTATCGAAAGGCTGACCACTGTGGTGAGAAATGATAGAATACAACTCCTTCTTCAGCTTGAGGATCTCCTGCAAGGTAATTTCCATATCTGAAGCTTGTCCTTGAGCACCACCCATCGGCTGGTGGATCATGATACGGCTGTGCTTCAGCGCTGAACGCTTCCCCTCTGCACCTGCACACATCAGTACAGCTCCCATTGAAGCAGCCATACCTGTACAGATGGTTGCAACATCTGGGTTAACCACCTGCATGGTGTCATAGATGCCTAGTCCTGCATACACAGAACCGCCGGGTGAGTTGATGTATATCTGAATGTCCTTCTTCGCATCAGCACTCTCTAAAAAGAGCAACTGTGCTTGGACAATGTTTGCTACCTGATCGTTGATACCTGTTCCCAAGAAAATGATGCGATCCATCATCAAACGCGAGAACACGTCCATCTGTGCAACATTCATTTGACGCTCCTCAATGATGTAAGGCGTCAACGATGCGTCTACGTACTGATCAACATACATGCTCTGAATACCGGCATGCTTGGTAGCGTACTTTTTAAATTCTTTTCCTAAATCCATGAATCAAAGTTGGTTTGAAGGTTAAGACAATTCCCTTAGATTTTGTTCTAAGTTATGCCTTTTCTGTGACCAATTTTATGAATTCATCATAAGTCACCTCTTTCTCATCAACTTTAAATGACTCTTTATAGTGTGCTAGCAGCTTCGCGTTATATACTTGGTCGCTGATACGACGAACTTCTTCTTCGTTTTTAAGTGCGTTTTCCGCAATGCCTTTCAACATCTCATCGTCCATCACTTGCTGACCGTACTGTTGGAACTGTGCTTTCACCATACCCACAGTGTGGTCTAGAAGATCTTCGCGGCTCACCTTAATCTCAGCAGCAGTGATTACTGCGTTCTCGATCAACTGGTAACGCAATCCTTTCTCTGTTTTTTCCCAATCAGCCTCTACCTCTTCAGCAGTCAATGGCTTCTCGCCTGAAGTCTGCATCCACTTTTTCAAAAATGCGATAGGAAGGTCAAATTTGGTCTTATCGAGCAAGTACTCTGCAACATTATTCAAGAAGTACTGATCCGATTCGTTTTGGTACATGCGCTCCGCTTCCTCTTTCATGCGAGCACGCATTTCTTCTTCCGAAGTCACCGCACCTTCACCGTATACCTTGTCGAAGAACTCTTGGTTCAACTCTGCAGGCTCCATACGGCTGATGTTTGTTAGTTTGAATTCGAAAGATCCGGTCGAAGCTTCCAACTGAGCATCAGTTACTCCGAGCAATCCTGCTACGTTATAATCCTTACCAAACGACTTCTTCGCATCGAATGCGATGGTGCTGCCCATGGATGATTTGGCCAATTCACCCTGCGCTTTCTTCGTCTTCAAATTGGTTCCCAAGAACTGTGCATCTTCCTTAACGATACCGCCTTCTACAGCTGCACCATCAGCATCTACCTCAGTAAACGAACCGTGGAACATATCATCAGCCGCTGGCTTTTCTGGAGTAGACATCTTGCCGTAACGACCGCGGATATCTTCCATGTATGTATCGAGCACCTTGCCGTCTGCAACGACCTTAACGCCTTTGACCTTATTCTTTTTCGTGATTTTAACATCAACCTCTGGACTCAAGCCTAGCTCGAAACCAAAGTTGTATGTTCCTGGAGTATCGAAATCTAGTTCCTCTTGCTCTACTGGAAGTGGGTTACCTAGAATGTTCAACTTTTCCTCTTGGATGTAGTTGTAGATTGAATCTTGAAGCATTTTGTTGATCTCATCAATCAATACCGCTTTACCGTACTGCTTCTTGATCAAACCCATCGGCACTTTACCTGGACGGAATCCTGGAATGTTAGCGCTCTTGCGGTAATTCTGTAGCACAGAGTTCACGTTGTCCTGGTAATCTTCAGGAGTGATTTCAATGTTTACCATTAGGTTTAGTGCATCTACTTCGTTCTTGCTAATGTTCATCTGCTTTCAATTAGATTAAATACATCCTTGTAATGAGGGGTGCAAAGGTACTAACAATTTGTGGTTTATGGCGTTATATAATGGAATGGGCTTTTGTATTCCTTTAACGGTTTCAGTGTGGTCCAATTCATTTAACATCGTACCTTGTCATTTCCTATGTATTCCAAGCTTATGCAGCGTAAAAACCTCAAATACCTCTTGCCACTTTTGGGTGTGGCCCTAATCATTTTTGGATTCAACAAATACGGCACAGAAGAAGATAAAGAAGCTGTGATTTTCGCCCTAGTTCGTGACGCATTGACCAATGTGCACTTGCAGCCTAAGGAAATGAACGACGCGCTGAGTGCGGAGATCTTCGACGCTTACATAGAGGCTATAGACTACAACAAACTGTTTTTGACGAAGGCAGAAGTGGATGAATTGGCCAAAGACAGAAATAATCTGGATCAAGCTTTTTACACGACCAACACTGCTTTTTTTGACAAGAGTTACGGCCTAATCATCCAAGGCATTGATCGTTCGAAGGAGATTTACACGCGCCTACTGTCAAAACCCTTCGATTACACTGAGGATGAAAGCATTTATTCAGACGCTGAAGAGCGCCCATTCGCGAGCGACGTTGCAGCACTAGAGAACAGCTGGAAGCAACACCTGAAATGGCGCATCCTTAACCGTATCTACGAAAAAGACAATGCCCAAAAAGAGGATGCTGAAACCGATGAAGCGGTCGAACTCAAAGATTTTGCAACGCTTGAAAACGAAGCGCGTGAGAAGGAATTGGAACTTCAAGAAGAATGGTACGAAGATTTGATGGACGTCAGCCGTATTGAATGGTTCGGGATGTACATGAATGCCTACTGTGAAACCTTTGACCCACACACCAGCTACTTGGCGCCTCAGCAAAACGAGAACTTTGAGCTGAGCATGACGGGGCAGTTTGAAGGAATTGGCGCCCAACTAAAACAAGAAGGCGATTACATCGGTATTGAACGCATTATTGCAGGGTCAGCCTGTTGGAGACAGGGTGATCTAGAGGTGGGCGACCGCATCATTGCCGTGGCTCAGGGCAGCGAAGAACCCGTAGACGTGATCGGCTATAAAGTACGTGAGGCCATTAAGCTCATTCGTGGTAAAAAAGGCTCCGAAGTGCGCCTAACGGTAAAGAAGAAGGACGGCTCTCGTCAAATTATCCCTATCATTCGCGACGTCGTGGAGATCGAAAGCACCTTTGCTCGAAGCGCAGTGTTGGACGGAAAAACGTTCAAGAAAAAAGACGGTCAATACTCGATGACAGGTGAGCTTGGAACCAAAACGGGATACATCAAGCTGCCGAAATTCTATGTAGATTTCTACAACAAGAACAACCGCAATGCTGCTGAGGACGTAAAAGCGGAAATCATCAAGCTCAAGGAGCAAGGTGTGGACGGCATCATTCTCGACCTTCGCAGCAACGGCGGTGGCTCACTACAAGCCGCTACCGAGATCGCTGGATTGTTCACTGAAAAAGGGCCGCAAGTACAGGTGAAGAGCTTCCAGAACGGCACCCGTGCAAAAGGCAATAAAGACCCTAAAGTCTATTGGGACGGACCCTTGGTCGTGTTGGTCAATAACTACAGCGCCTCCGCTTCAGAAATTGTAAGTGCGGCCTTACAGGACCGCGGTCGTGCGCTCATTGTAGGCCCGTCTAAAAGCACCTTCGGTAAAGGAACGGTTCAGAACATGTTCGATCTGGATCGCGCCGTTGGGGGTCCTTTGAATGATCTTAAACCATTAGGAG
>JACESW010000015.1 GCA_013911625.1 Cryomorphaceae bacterium
ATATTTGGCTGTGCAAAGGCCCCGCCTCGTTGCTCAGCATAATGCTCTGGCGGCGGGAAACCAGCGATGAGTTTCACTGGAGCTCCGAAAATTCCTGGCAGCATGTAAAAGCCCATGATTAGGAAGGTCAACGCAATAAATAATCTGCTCACACCAATACTCTGCACGGGGCTGTCTAATGGCATACGGAAGGCACCGAGCAAATAGAAAGCTGTTGCGAATGCGATAGCTACCCAAATGGCTAGGAACAATTCTCGTTCTAGTAAATGCCACTGCATCACCATATCAGCGGTAGATAAGAACTTCAAGGCAAAAGCCAATTCTAAAAATCCAAGGGTCACCTTCACTGTATTCAACCAACCTCCGGAAGAAGGCAGGGAATTTAACCAGCCCGGGAAAGCAGCAAATAGGGTAAATGGAATAGCGAGCGCCAGAGCAAAACCAAACATTCCAACTGCTGGGCCTAGTAAGGATCCTCCTGAGGCGGCTTTAACAAGTAGCGACCCAATAATTGGTCCTGTACAGGAGAAACTAACTAAGCTCAACGTGAAAGCCATGAAGAAAATTCCGACCATCCCTCCTTTGTTCGATGCGTCGTCCGCTTTGTTCACCCAGCTTGAAGGCAAGGTAATTTCAAAAGCGCCAAAGAAACTTGCAGCAAAAACCACAAACAAGGCAAAGAATGCGAGATTAAACCACGGGTTAGTGGCCATTTTATTCAAACTGTCCGCTCCAAAAAGCAGGGTCACTAAAAGCCCTAACCCTACATAAATGACAATAATGCCTATTCCATAAATGGATGCCTTAACTATACCTTCCGCTTTCGTCTTGCTTTGTTTAGTGAAGAAACTCACGGTAAGCGGAATCATTGGGAAGATACAAGGCATGATCAGGGCAGCGAAACCGCCCAAGAAACCAAGCCAAAAGGTGGTCCCCAAACCGTCCCAAGGGGAAGGAAGCGGTGCATCTACTATTTCGGTTTTAAAGTCTACATAGGTTGGTGGAAGACACATCTCGTCGTTACACACCATAAATTCCAACTCGCCCTTCACCGTGAAGTCAGTCTCTTTCGGTTCTAGAAGAATGGTGAAATCTGCCGATTCTGAGAAGAAGGCCAGATCCATTTCAAAATTCGGATCGTACTCCACGTGAGGCTCCCCTTCACTCCAGCTACCCAAAGGTGCAAAAGCACTTGACGTATCTAGATAAAAAGACGTTGGGATTGGTCCGCCGTCTTCCAGGTTTTGGCTGTACAAATGCCATCCTTCTTCAATATCTGCATGCACAATCACTTTGATGTAGGGGTCTTGAACCTCATACGAAGTCGACCATTTCACCGGCTGAGGCTGCGCAAACAGGACCGTTGCAAATACTACCGCAAAAAGGGTAAGGATGCGTTTCATAGTTTCGGGTTTATCACTGCAAGATAGGCCATGTCGTCGCCTTCGGCAACTTTCATCGAATCATCAATTCGGTGCCCCAACACCCATAAAATTTTGCCTTCATGGGTAGCCACGTAAACGTGTTCCTTGTGGTGTCTTGGCAGTCTTAAATCATTTAAAAAGTCGGCTATTTTCTTCGTGCCGCTCATGCCCAAAGGCACGAATTTATCGCCGGGCCTCCACGTACGAATGACCAGGGGAAGTGGCACTTTTGTTGTCATCCACTCTTTATCAGGACCAAATTCAACCTCCGCTTTTGGCGTGGCAATGAATTGTAATTCAAAAGGCAAATGAGCAAGCTCTTCCAAAGTGGTAATAGTGTACTCTTTACGATCAACAGGGAGGTTGGGTCCAACGATGAATTGGCCCCGATCCTTAATTAGAAGATGTGTTCGACCCGCAGTTCGCTGCCCGATCTCGCCTTTAAGCACATGCCCTACCTCCTCGAAGGAAAGTCCAGCGTCGATGCTTAAGCAGAAGCGCCACAATAAAACTTGGGCGTAAGACTCTTCGGTCCAAGGGCCTATGGCAATGTAATGCTCTCCGTTATGAAGTGTGACAAACTGGTCCGACCATCCCTTCAGGAGGCCACCCAGCAACATCCCGTCGCGGTGGAGGTTATCTACAGTCTTCTTTAGGCCTCCTTTCCATCGAGGCTCGACCCGGTCAAGCACTGGCGAGAGAAGGTGACGAATTTGATTGCGTTTGTATTTCAAGGTTGCATTCGAGGCATCTTCCACCCAGCTCAGGCCACGCTCCTTTGCGAAGGCCAGCACCTCTGCCTTATCCATGTTGGCCATTGGTCGAATAAATCGGGTGTTGTTCATGCCGCTTACACTGGTTAAACCGCTACCGCGAAGCGCATTCATCAAGAAACTTTCGCGTCTATCGTCGGCGTGATGGGCGGTGAAAATATAGGCTGCTCCCAGTGCTTTCGCTTGCTTTTCAAAGAAATCGTAGCGGATATTTCGAGCCCAATTCTGAATATTCTCACCCTCGCGCTCCTCAGGATCAGCCTTGAGAACAATGATTTCGAAACGGTGCTCCCGAGCATACCATCGGCACCACTGCTCATCGCTATCCGCCTCTTCACGGAGTCCATAATTTACGTGTAACAAGTAAGGACGAATATTGTAGCGCTCGACAAGCAGCTGACTGAGCACCACAGAATCCACGCCCCCGCTAAAACCGAGGACTGCTTTTTTACCAGGAAGTAATTCTGGAAGATCCATGAAGCGAAAATAGGCCTTTTATTTTGCGGCCTTTAAAACACTTTCAGCCTTGAGCAAACACTCCCCATATTCTTCATCGGCGTCGCTAAGAATCGTGATAGCACCACCCACGTGCAACGTCGCTACACCGGTAGCTTTGTTCAAGGCAATACTTCGAATGACTACATTGAAATCAAAATCACCTTCCGGTGTAATATATCCCACGGCACCCGAATAGATCTCACGAGCCACTTTCTCATAGCGCTCGGCCAACTCCATGGCGCTTACCTTGGGAGCTCCAGTCATCGAACCCATAGGAAAACTTGCTGCGATAATGTCCCAATTGCTCACTCCTTCTTTGACCTCAGCCTCAACGGTACTTATCATCTGATTGACATTTTTGAAAGCATAGGTACCAAAGAGCTCACTCACTTTTACCGTACCCTTCTTTGCCACTCTAGACAAGTCGTTTCGTACCAAATCGACAATCATGACATTTTCAGCGCGCTCCTTGTCACTTTCCACGAGTGCCGCTTGAGCCGCCTCATTGTCCGTATTAGAATATCTATTTGTACCCTTAATGGGTTGAGAACAAATCCGGCTGCCCTCCCTTTTGATGTAGCGTTCTGGGGATGTGCAGAGCAGTTCGTGGTCCCTCATCTTGATATAAGCCGAGAATGGGGCCTCTGTTCCTGCCACCATATTGTTATAGAGACCAATGCTATCCACTTCCTCAAAATCTGCTTTAAAGGCGGTGCAATAGTTCACCTCGTAAATATCCCCACGCTGAATGTGGTTCTTCAAAGCATTGACATTGGCAATGTATTCCTCCTTGGTCTCAACAGGTTCAAAATGCAATGAAGTGTGGCCTGAGGCCGTACGCTTTGAAGCATCCATAACTTCTCGCATCGCCCGTTCTGCCGCAACAGCATCCTCAGCCCAAATCTCGAGGGTTCCATCCATATGTAGAACCCCTGCCACCTCAGGGGTAAAGAATTGGGTATGCGGCCATTGACCTAGGGCATCATTTTTCTGGGTGACCGATTCAAATTGAGTTCTAAGCTCATAGCCTAGAAAACCAAACTTCCAACCATCACTTAAGGTATCTGAATCTACCTGAGCATCAGTAAATATGTCACGGGCACCCCAACCAAAAATGAGCTCATAGCGCTTCTCAGAATTTGGATAGCTGTTGCTTGTGTAGAGCGCAAAAAAAGATCGACCACTGGAAAGCTCCAGCAGTCGATGCTCTATACCTCTCGGATCGACCTTGTATGTCGATGCCTTAGTCATTAACTGTGTATTGCGCGATTTGCAGTAGCTGCTAATGCTGCTTCTTTCAATGCCTCTGTATATGTCGGGTGACCGTGGCAAATACGAGCTATATCCTCAGCAGATGCGCGGAATTCCATCGCAGTTACGGCCTCCATGATAATATCGGCAGCGCGTGCAGCAACAATGTGTACGCCCAATACCTCATCGGTATTTTTATCGGCCAATACCTTCACCACACCATCAATATCGCCTGAAGCTCTAGAACGTCCCAAAGCGCGCATTGGGAACGAACCTACTTTGTACGCAGCGCCTTCCTCTTTCAATTGCTCCTCTGTCTTACCAACAGCGGCAACCTCTGGCCAAGTATAAACAATACCCGGGATTAAATCATAGTTGATGTGCGGTTTCTCTCCAGCGATAGATTCTGCGACAAATACACCTTCTTCTTCAGCTTTATGAGCAAGCATTGCTCCGCGAACTACATCACCAATGGCATAGATATTTGGAACTGTAGTCTGCAAGTGATCGTTCACCGCAATACGGCCACGCTCATCTGTTTCAATTCCAACGTTTTCCAAGCCAAGCTTCGCCGTGTAGGCACCTCGACCTACTGCTACAAGACAGTAATCGCCTTCAAAAACGACTTCTTCACCTTTCTTGTTAGTAGCTGTTACCTTAACTACATCCCCGTCGCGACTTACATCGCTCACCTTGGTGCTCAGACTAAACTTCACACCGAGCTTTTTCATACTGCGCATGAGCTCTTTACCCATGGCTCCGTCCATAGTTGGAATGATGCTCTTGGCGTACTCTACCACGGTCACATCAGCGCCTAGACGCGCGTATACTGACCCTAATTCAAGACCAATAACACCACCTCCAATCACGACCATGTGCTTCGGAATCTCTTTAAGGCTAAGTGCTTCCGTTGAAGAAATGATGCGCTCCTTGTCGAACTTCGCGAACGGAAGCTCGATAGGCTTCGATCCGGTTGCAAGGATGATGTGCTTGGCACTCACCGTAGTGGTCTGTTCACCAGCTATCTGAACCGTGTTTTTATCTACTAACGAACCGAAGCCGTGCAACACGTCGATCTCGTTTTTCTTCATCAAGTAGTCAATACCGTCACAAGTCGTGCTTACCACACCTGCTTTACGCTCAATCATTTTAGCGAAATCAACGGTTGGCTTCTCCACGTTAATGCCGTGCGCCTCGAAAGAATGCACAGCAGCATGGTAATGCTCTGAAGAATCTAGCAAAGCCTTCGAAGGGATACACCCCACATTCAAACAAGTACCACCCAAGGTGTTGTACTTTTCAACCAATGCTGTTTTCATGCCTAACTGGGCACATCTGATCGCACTTACATAGCCTCCAGGACCTGAACCGATTACTACTACGTCGTATGAACTCATGTAAAATTGTTTTTAACGGTGTGCAAAGTTACATACCGCACCTAACTACTAGGGTTTAATTCTGAAAAATCTGCTAATTAGGACGATAAGGAGAATACACACGAAGAGGATGCTCATTAAAGGCCCGAGCCAATTGCCTGTCTTCACATACAAGGTCTCTCCTTCCATCAAAGGGACTTCACTCAGAAGCACCCCTTCTTCTTCCCAATTTAATCGGTCTAAAGGCCGTCCTTTGGTATCAATTATCGTGCTTATGCCCGTATTCGCACTACGCACCACATACTTGCGCTGCTCGATGGCTCTGAGACCGGCGAAACGCATGTGTTGCACGTGTCCGTCGGTATTGCCCCACCAGCCATCGTTTGTAATCACTGCCAATAGATTTGCACCGGCTCTTGCGTATTCGGTCGCATACCCAGAAAACTCATTTTCCCAGCAAATGATAGGTGCCAATTTTAATCCAAGAACGGTATCCACAAAAACCTTTCGCTCTGTCGAGGTCCCTAATGTTCCTGATGTACCGCCCAATTCAAGGGCCCAATCGCCTAGAATCGGCTGTAAATACTTAACAAAAGGCATGGATTCACCGCCGACCACCAACTTTCCTTTATGATAGATGTCCCAAGGCTTCATAGAGCTGCTTTGGAAAAGCGCCGTATTGTATAATGTGTAATAGCGGTCTCCCATAGGTCGGTTGAAATACGTTTTCTCCTCCTGGAAATCATACGTCGTTGCGCCAAAAATGGCTGACTTGCCGTAATTCTTCAAGACTTGTTTAAACATCGCGTCATTGACCGATTTTTCTAAAACCAATTCCTGTCGTGCCTTTGGCAGGAACGTTTCTGGGAGCACAAGCAAGTCAACGTCCGAGGCACCACTCTCTTTGAGTAACCGATCCACTTTCTGTATCTGTGTGCGTTCCGGAGTACTCCATTTTTCTGTGTACGAGTTGATGTTCGGCTGTACTACCGCTACTGAGAGGGAGGTATTAGAACTGGCCTCTGGCATAAAAAACATCCCCAAGCTCAATAAAACAGGTGCAAGCATAACCGCTGCTCTTACAAAATTCTTTGTGGTGACTTGGCAGGTGATGGCCACAATCAATACCCATAAAGTACCTCCGGCATTGCCAATCAATGAATACCACTGCACGAGCTCAGGCCATGCGTAAAAGGTATTTCCTAGATGCAACCAAGGAAAGGCCAAACCCCAATATTCGTGGAGGTGTTCAAAAGCCATCCAAGAGGCAATAACAGGCAACCAGGCCAATGCCGACCGAAGCCCAAGACGGATGAACATCGCTCGGGCTCGAATACCGAACCACAATGCAAATGCCATAAGCCACGCGTTGATTCCAACTGTGGCAATGACCCCAAGGGGATGGGCATTCGCTATCCAATAAGTAGTACCGCCATTCCAAAAGGCGAAGGCGAGGTACAAAAAGAGCAATGGACGCTTTTTTCTTCCGGCCAACTCAAGGAGCATGACCCAAGCAGGAAACAAGAACACCACGAGGGGGCTCCAAGTCCAAGCGGCAATCAAACAAATCCCAGCCAGCAGACTCAGATAAAATGAATTGAGTTTTTTCCAATCGGTCATAGCGCCAAAATAATGCATCTTTGCACCCAATGAAACACATTCCGAATCTTTTAACGCTCATTAACGCCTCTTGCGGGGTTGTAGCCATCTATTTCATCGTGGCGCAGAGTACAAATGGTGTTGCAGCTTGCTTATTACTCGCCGCACTTTGTGATTTATTGGACGGAATGCTCGCACGTCGATTGGGTGTACAAGGCCCTCTTGGTCAACAACTCGATTCACTGGCTGACGCCATTTCATTTGGAGCAGTTCCTGCGTTCTTATGGTCAAGCATCCTCAGTGATTACGGCACCTTGGACCAACCTTGGGCCATCATTTTGGGAGCGAGCGTGGCTGCCTCAAGCGTGTATCGTCTGGCAAAGTTCAATTTGAGTACCGACCAGAGTGTAGACTTTATTGGGATGCCAACACCTGCAAATGCCTTGTTCGCCCTAGGACTTTGGATCTGGCTAGGACGGTGGGAGCAATGGGATTGGATTGTTAACATGTCCGAAGACGAGCGCACTGCAATGACCCTCATACTTATCAGTATTCTCAGTCTTAGCGTGTATTGGCTAAACTCTCGCATGCCTATCTTGAGTTTTAAATCTACTGATGATAAGATTCGTAGAAATGCGCAAATAATATTAGTCGTACTCTTCTGCCTAATGGTTATTTTTGTCGGACAATTAGCATTTACTATAACCGTTGCGACGCTTCCTTTATTGAGCTTTGCAACAGATTATTTATCAAAAAGAAAAATCAATTAAGATGAAATTCACTGCTCAAATCAACGTGATGCCACAAAAAGCACTACTCGATCCACAAGGAAAAGCGGTTGGTGCAAACTTGAAAAACATTGGCTTGGAAGCGTGTGGTAACGTACGTATTGGTAAGCACATCACAATGGAAGTAGATGCTGCGGATACTGCAGCAGCTGAAGCAATGGTAAAGGAAGCATGCGAAAAGCTTTTGATTAATCCTGTAATGGAGGCTTTCGAATTTACCGTAAGCGCATCTTAATCATCCCATTTTTCATCCCATTCAGAGGAATTAAGTTCGACAATCAACTCAGAACTACCTCATGAATTTTCTAGCGCATCTTCACTGCAGTCCGAACCACGAATCCATTCGGTTCTTCAACTTCACCGGTGATGGATTTAGAGGCAATGCATGGAAGGAAAAAGCAAGTCCTGAAATAGTCCTTGGGGTCGAACTCCATAGATTCATCGACCATTTTACAGATCAGCACAACGCGTCCAAGGAGGCAAAAAGTCATTTACGGCTGGTGGCAAGAAAAACCGCACCTATCGCCTTGGATTTATTAGGCGACTACTTTTTACACAAACATTGGAGCAAAATGGCATCGCTTCAACCCCATACGGAACACATCACCGTGGTTGAATTCATAGACATGTGTACACTCGAGATTGAGCACAACAAGAAATTACTCGTAGGAAAAGCCGCGGGAATGTGGCCATGGATGAAGTTGGAAGGATGGCTTGTTAGTTATCAAAACTTAAAAGGAATTCGACGTGCTGCCCGTGGAATGAGCCGACGACATCCTGCCATTGCACCTTTGGGCCAATTTTTCAACGATTTTGAAGCTGGTTCCGCCAATTACCTAAGGGCAGAGCAATGGTTTTTATCTTTTTATCCAGAGTTGACTCTCGCCTGCCAAAAATTTGTCAAAGAACACCCCTTAAGCAAAGCCACAGGGCTTTAACAAAACCACAGGTTTGGGTTGTATCTTTGCATCAAACTTAACGTCTTTCCATGATTTACATCAAACGAAAAGAACAGTTCTGCGCAGCACACAAACTGTGGAACGACAAGTGGGACGCTGCTACCAATAAGCGGATTTTCGGGAAATGCTCGAACGAAAACTACCACGGTCATAACTTCGACCTCGAGGTTACTGTCAAGGGAGAAATAGACCCTGAAACAGGATTCGTAATGAACCTCTTCGATCTGAAGACCATCATCCGAACGCACATTATCGACGTAGTAGACCACAAAAACTTCAATCTTGACATTGATTTCATGCTAGGTAAAATGCCTA
The DNA here is from genome assembly GCA_013911625.1 of Cryomorphaceae bacterium. The sequence goes on from JACESW010000015.1 coordinate 8,984, forward strand.
CTGCAGAGGTCATCGCTATGGAATTCTGGAAAATCTTAGCACCAAAAATTGCCGAGTATAATGCAACTTTATATCGTATTGTACTTGCTGAAACGAACAATAACATCATCGAATATTACGGAGAGTAATTATGAGTACAGCTTACGTTTTCCCTGGACAAGGGGCTCAATTCCCAGGAATGGGTAAAGATTTATACGAAAACAACGCCGAGGCCAAAGCCCTGTTTGACAAAGCGGATGAAGTATTAGGATTTTCCCTGAGTGCCATCATGTTTGAGGGAACTGCCGAGGAATTGAAAGAAACTAAAGTGACGCAGCCAGCCATTTTCACACTAAGTGTAATTATGGCAAAATTACTGGGCGAAGATTTTAAGCCAACGATGGTTGCCGGTCATAGTCTCGGAGAGTTTTCAGCCCTTACGGCAGTGGGTGCTTTAGATTTTGAAAGCGCATTAAAACTTGTAAGTGCTCGCGCTATGGCCATGCAAAAAGCTTGTGAGATGAAACCGTCCACCATGGCAGCTATCCTTGGCTTGACGGATGAGCAGGTAGAAAACATTTGTGCATCAACAGCCGGTGTTGTCGTTGCAGCGAACTACAACTGTCCTGGACAGCTTGTGATCTCAGGGGAAATTGAGGCCATCGAAGCAGCTTGTGAATCGGCCAAAGAAGCTGGTGCACGTCGCGCTCTTGTACTGCCAGTAGGTGGTGCTTTCCACAGTCCAATGATGGAACCTGCACGTGCAGAACTTGCAGCAGCAATTAAAGCTACTGAGTTTCACACCCCCTTGTGCCCAGTCGTTCAAAACAGTGTTGCGAAAGCAGTAAGTGACCCTGCTGAAATCAAACAAAACCTCATTGATCAGCTTACCGCTCCAGTGAAATGGACCCAAAGTGTACAACAAATGATCGCCACAGGTGTTACAGAATATGTAGAATGTGGTCCAGGTAAAACATTGCAGGGCCTCGTTAAGAAAATTGACCGCTCCACTAATGTAAGCGGCGTGAGCTTCGAATAATGAAAGAAACCGCCTGGAAAAGCCCGTCCAACATTGCCCTAATCAAATATTGGGGGAAGTATGATGTTCAAATCCCTGCCAACCCCTCCATCTCCTTCACCTTAAGTGAGGCTGCAACAACAACGCGATTGCGCTATGCCAAAGGCACGGGTAAGATTTCGGTTTTTCTTAACGGTGAAAACACACCTTCGTTCCTTCCTAAAATTCAATCGTTCCTAGATAGAACAAAGGACTTTTTTCCTTTTGCTAGCGAAATGGATTTTGAAATCCACACCAGCAATAGTTTCCCGCACAGTTCAGGAATTGCCTCCTCTGCTTCTGGTATGAGCGCATTGGCACTTTGTATGATGAGTGTAAAAAAAGACCAAGGATTACCGATTGACAATTTCTTCGAAGAGGCATCGAATGCAGCGCGCCTTGGATCAGGATCAGGCTCACGCTCATTATTTGGGCCACTAGCAGCTTGGGGAGAACACGCAGAAATAGAGGGGAGCAGCAATGAATATGCTGTTGCATTCTCCGATGTAGACCCGGTTTTCAAATCGTTCCAAGACACCATCCTGCTGATAGACAAGGGAGAAAAAACTGTTAGTAGCACGGTTGGACACGGGCTTATGAACGGTCATCCTTACGCGGCTACTCGGTTTGAGCAAGCACATGAAAACCAAAGTGCACTTCTCACGGCTATGCTGGAAGGCGATCTAGAGACCTTCGGAGCAATAGTAGAAAGTGAAGCACTTACCTTACACGGTATGATGATGACTTCTATGCCTTACTTCATACTAATGAAGCCAAATACACTAGAGGTCTTAAACAGAATATGGGCGTATCGAGAAGAAACAGGCCATCCGGTTTACTTCACGCTTGACGCAGGTGCAAACGTACATATATTGTATCCAGAATCGCATAAAGATGTTATTATGAGCTTTATAGAAAGTGAACTAAGAACATTCTGTAAGGATGGTAGTTATCTTTGTGATGAAGTTGGTGATGGACCAACGCAATTATAAAAAGAAGTATGAGTCGATCAAACCCTTTGTTTTACGGTAAAATCCTACTCTTTGGCGAGTATGGGATTATCAAGGACAGCATGGGCCTTAGTATTCCTCATACCTATTACAAAGGGGCCTTTCAGTTTGAGCCGTCCTTTAACAAAGAGCAATCCAAGAGCAATGAGAACCTTTTCAAATACCTAGCTTACTTGAAAACTGATGAGGCGCCTTGTCGCTTCAATACAACCGCATTTGAGAGCGATCTAAACAATGGATTATACTTTGACTCTTCCATACCTCAAGGCTTCGGTGTAGGTAGCTCAGGTGCCTTGGTGGCTGCTATCTACGACAGATATTGCGAGGAGAAAATCTCAAAGAACCCACAGCAATCATCCGATATTAAAACGCTGAAGAAAATCTTCAGCTGGATGGAGAGCTACTTCCATGGCAAGAGCAGTGGTATCGATCCAACGATTTGCTACATGGGACTTCCCCTTTTGATCAAAAGCAAAGACGAGCTAGGCTCTGTTCGTCTTCCATCTGCATCTTCAGGTGCTGGTGCTGTATTCCTTTTAAACTCTGGAGCACCGGGCGAAACTCAACCCATGGTAGAAATATTCATGGAAAAGCTCAAGGAAGAGGGTTTTAGAAACATGCTTAAGAACCAATTCGTCAAATACAACGATGCATGCATCAAAGCCTTTGTCGAAGGAGATACTACCCCACTATTCAGCAACCTTAAGAAGTTAAGTAAGCTGGTCTTAGAGAATTTCGAACCGATGATCCCGAAAGGTTTCCACGATTTGTGGAAGCAAGGATTAGAGTCTGAAGAGTACTTTCTTAAACTATGCGGATCTGGTGGCGGTGGATTCGTTATGGGTTTCACTCGAGACTACGATAAAACAAGCGAACTGCTAAAAAAATACCAGCCCGAGGTCGTCTATAGATTTTGAAAAAACTAAGCCGAAACCGCCTTCAATTTGTCAAAGTTCTGGCACTCCTTAGTCAGATTCGCTGGTACAACATTGCACTTTTACTTCTTGGTCAATACCTCATCGCCATCTTCGTCTTTGCCCCTGAGGATGGGCGCATTGATACGTTTTACGACAGCAATACCCACTGTATTGCTTGGGCCGGCGCTTTCATTATGGCTTTTGGCTTTTTGATCAACTCCTTCTACGATCAACAAGCAGATAGTATTAATCGTCCAATGCAAAGTGCCTTTGAGCGACTTGTAAGTAAACGCACGAGCCTAAATACCGCGCTTCTCACCTTAGTTACAGGTCTTCTTCTCTCATGGAGCGTAAGCACTGCAGCAGCCATCTTTTTTGGTTCTTTCGCTGTGGGGCTTTGGTACCACAGTCACCGATTGAGAAACATACCCATCGTGTCGCATAGCAGCGCGGCCATATTGGCACTAACGCCTTTCTTTGGTATGTCTGTTTACCATAATTACAGTTCCTTACACACCTTCGCCTATGGGGCGCTGCTTGGACTTACTCTTTTCTCTAGAGAATTGCTCAAAGACTTATTGATGCTGAAAGGCGATATACTTTCTGGTCGCAGAACCGTTGCTAGCGAATACGGTGAGGAAAGCACCAGAAATACCCTTATAGTCAGCGCAATGATTGCATGGATACCAGCATTCTTCACTAGGGATCTTTTTAACGAGTACGCAGCAACAGGCATATTTGTGATTCTCGTACTCCTAAGTACGGCAAACTTCATTGCACTCAAGGCAAAAGATCTGCATGGATTGCGTTGGGCGCATTTGACCTATAAAGTGATATTGATTTTAGGGATACTAACCCTCCCGTTCTTGTAGCTTAACGGAGGATGTTGAGAGTGCCCGTAAAGATTTCAATCTCGTCAAACGGCAAATCTGCAATAAGTCGGTAACTGTAGGCACCCACCGGTAGTGGTTGACCATTAAATGTTCCGTCCCAACATTCGTTAATATCCTCCGTATGGAATACTTCATTGCCCCAACGGTCGAATACAGAGAATTCATAGCCCTCAAAACCAACACCCTTGATTTCAAAACACTCGTTTAGTCCATCACCGTCCGGGGTAAAAGCTTCTGGAATATAGAGGTAGAAGTCTGTTTCCACAGAAACGGTGATAGTGATTGAATCAATACAGCCAAAGTCACTGGTGACCACCTGTAGTACTTCATATTCGCCTGGACGCGCAAAATCGTATTCAAACGTCTGTCCAGTGAGTACAACACTATCGATGTACCAGGTCCAGCTTACCTCATTTTGAGCTTTCTCGTTGAACAGAACCCTTAGAGGAACGTACGGATCATTCAAGTACTGGAAACCAGCGCTTGGCTGTGGCATATTGATGGCAAGCGCACTGTCTATAAGCAACTCACCACATCCATCTGCCAAGGAGAATGTGTAGTACGATGAGTCCGTGAACGGCAATACAGTTCTAGGAATATTGTTCGTTAGGTTATCCAACCACGTAAATACCACTGGCTCCTCACCTCCGAGATAATATGGCACCAACATCGCAGAATCTCCCGGACATACACGTACCGTATCTTTTTCATAAACCATAAGATCATACGGCTTCACGTAGAGATCCTGCTGGAACAGCAAGGTATCCCCACATTCGTCATAGAGGGTGAAGAATACGGTAGTATCCGTATTGACTTCGACATATCTAGTTAATGCTATGGACGAATCGCCGTGCCAAAATCCGTGATAATCTCCTTCGTATGAACTCAAGAGAACAGAAAGTTCGATACTGTCCCCAGGACAACTTACACTATCTGTTGCCGCAGGAAGTATCAACTCTCCAATCAAGGAGTCTTTGTCTCGAATGTAGTAAGGAAAGCGACGAACCGGATAATTGTAACAATCCGTATACACGTAATCTTGGATAATGACTAAGGTGTCTATCCCTTCAACGAGGTTATCATCGTACGCCCAAAACGTCAATGTATCCGAAGTTTCACCAGGTGATAAAGTGATCGTATCAGGTAACGTTGAGAAATCAACCCCTTCAATCGCCGTACTTAAAAGAGTATCTACCGCGATAGGAATCTTCATCTCCACACTCAGATTTGCCGATCTAGAGAAAATAATATGGTTTTCACTACAACCCTCTACAACTAAGGAATCATTAAAAGAATTTCCAACATTCGTAGTATCAACTACTGTAATCACTGGCCCTTTCAAGGAACTCTCTTCTAAAAATACCGCTGAGCTCAATGCGTTATCACTGACATTGGCCAACTTCAGTCGAATAGTGTACCAGCCCCCGCACTCCACTTCTGCTGTAGCAGTAAACTTATCGGTATAACCGTCGAGCGTCGTGAT
>JACESW010000016.1 GCA_013911625.1 Cryomorphaceae bacterium
ACAAGGTCCTTTTCTCTCTTTTGGAAGGCAAGGTCCATGACTTGTACCGTTGGCATGTTATTGTCCCATTTATGGAAGGTGCCACCGCCGTTAGTACTCACATACAATCCGTATTCACCACCTACCCAAAGTAAGTTAGGCTCCACAGGATCTTGTAAGACGCTTAGGACTGGACCGAATACGTCGCTGTCGTCCACCAAACGCGTTACTTTCTTACCGTAATCTTCAACTTTGTAAAGGTATGCGCTCCAGTTGTTGCGGCGGTAATCGTTCACCACTACCCAAGCAGTTCCCTTCTCATATTCCGAAGCACGAATTTGTGGAATCCAAGCGCCTTCAGGGAGGCCCTTAAGCTTCTTACTTAGGTCGGTCCAATTGGCCCCACCATCTGTTGTTACGTACAACTTACCGTCGTCCGAACCGCTCCAAATCTCGTTCTGATCCAGCGGTGATGGTGCGATAGCAATGACACATGTGTGATTTTCCGCACCGGTCACGTCATAGGTTAGACCACCACTCTCCAGCTGCTTTTGCTTTTCAGGATCGTTGGTCGTCAGATCTGGACTTATAATGGTCCAATTCTTCCCATTATCAGTACTCTTATGGATGTACTGCGAACCAAAGTACAATGACGTCTCTGGTGCGAATGGATCAAGGGCGATTGGTGCATTCCAGTGGAAACGCAATTTCTCGCCTTCAGGATGTACTGGCTTGATCAGCTCGCTGTACCCTGTGTTGGTATTCACTAGACCTACGTTTCCTTCTTGGCTTTGTGCATATACCGCATCCGTACGGCCCGGTACTGGAACCACATCAAAGCCGTCTCCAAAGAACAGCTCGCTCCACTCTTCGTTGCGGATACCGTCAACCGTCAAACTGTACGCTGGGCCCATCCATGAACCGTTGTCCTGCATACCGCCGTATACATTGTACGGCAGATGATCGTCCACATTGATGTGATAAAACTGTGCAAGCGGCAGGTTCTCCACAAAATACCAAGTCTCTCCATAGTCGTACGAGATGTTCATACCACCGTCGTTTCCTTCAATCACGTGAGACGGATTTACTGGATCTATCCACATGGCGTGGTGATCCGGGTGTACTGTGCTGTATGGCGTGATCGTCTTCCAAGATTTTCCACCGTCGTCGCTGCGCGTTACGTACGTCCACAAAGAATAGATGCGGTCTTCGTTTTGGGGATCTACACGAAGGTCTGCGTAGTAGAACGGGCGATTACCCGACTGCTCGTCTTCGCTCACCTTATACCACTTCGCACCACCGTTTGAACTTGCATACAAACCGTTCTTCTTGCCCGTTTCAATGAGGGCATATACTTTGTTCGGGTTCGACGGTGAGATCGCTAGACCCATACGGCCCAAATCGCCTTTCGGAAGACCTTCCTTATCGGTCATCTTCTTCCAGTTTTCACCGCCGTCGTGCGTAATGTACAACCCTGAAGATGGACCACCGCTCTTAAAGAACCACGGCCATCTGCGGTATTCCCACATAGCTGCGATCAACTTTTTTGGATTGCTTGGATCCATCACGAGGTCACCAGCACCAGTCTTGGCATCGATGTACAATGATTTGTCCCAAGTCTTACCGCCGTCGATTGATTTGAACACACCGCGCGGTCCTTCGCCCCAAGCAACACCAGTAGCACCTACAAATACTTCATCCGTATTTTCTGGGTTGATGATGATGCGGTGAATGGTGCGCGTTTCTTCGAGGCCGAGGAGTTCCCAATTGGCCCCGCCGTCGTAGGATTTGTACAAACCGTAACCGCTCGTTTGTGAGTTACGGGGATTTCCTTCACCGGTTCCAACATAAATGATGTCTGGATGCTTCGGGTCAATGGCAACGGCGCCTACAGAAGCCACCGCTTCGTTTTCGAAAATAGGCGACCAAGTCTGGCCGTTGTTTTCACTCACCCACAATCCACCACTGGCTGCTCCCGCATAAATAGTAGTTGGGCGGTCTGGGTGCACAGCGATACAGGTCACACGACCACTCATCCCTGCTGGACCGATATTGCGCGGTTCCATATTTTCCATCACCTGTTCTAAGGTGGACTTTACCTCTTCCTGGGCATAGGAAGAAACAGAGAAGGCCACTAGGAGTGCCGTGGCAAAGAGCTTCATTAGCTTCATATTCGTACGTGTTGTGTTTGTTAGATTTCCCAACCCTTGCGGTACTCACGACCGACCCAAGCGTTGGCGGGTTTATAATTCGTAATTTTCATTGCCTCCCCGTCCCAATTCAGTAGAGTTCGTCCAGGGTAATTATATGGAGCCCAATCCGTGGCGGTTTTGCCCGGCTTCAATTGTTTGTATTGGAAAGCGCGGACGGCCAAGTTACCCATCAAAACGCTTTCAGTCAATGGACCTGCAATAGAAAATGGCGATGACGTCTTCACGCCGTCCAAAATACCGTCGACAAAGTTGGCGATGTGTCCCGATGTATCGTTCTTAATCCTTGCCAGTGTCTTCGCTGGTGCCTCAGCCTTGGTACCGTCATTTAAATACACCCTCGGGTTGCCGCTGTACGTATCAGTAACCAAGATTCCCTTTTCTCCGTAGAATACGCTCCCGCCGTCCACATTGCCCGGCATATCGTCATCCGGTAAAAGTGCTGGACGCTCAGGCATTAAGCCGCCGTCGTACCAGTTCAACTTAATCTCGTCAAATTCGGCATGATCAAAAGTCAAACGAATGACCGAAGACGGTGGACACACTCCGGTGTAATCGGCTTCGACAAAATCGTCCGACCACATTGTGGTACAACTCGCCTCTGCAGAAGTCGGGTAACCTAGGCCCAATGCTACGTAAGGTGTTTCAAAGATGTGGCAGCCCATATCGCCCATCGCTCCGGTCCCAAAGTCCCAGAAGCCACGCCATTTAAACGGCAAATAACTGTGGTTAAAATCTCTATCTGCAGCCGGTCCCAGCCATAAGTCCCACGATAAATAATCCGGAACTGGATCTGCCGAAGTCGGCGGCTGTAATCCTTGCGGCCAAACCGGTCTGTTGGTCCAGCAATCTACCTTATTCACTTTCCCAATAATACCTGCTTCAATAATCTCCTGCGCCGTTCGGATGCCGTCAGATGAAGCACCTACGTCACCCATCTGGGTCACCAAACCTCTGCTTTCAGCAACCATGGTCATGGTACGTGCTTCAAGAATATTGTGCGTCAATGGCTTTTCTACGAAGGCATGTTTACCCGCACGCATGAAAGGCAAAGAGGTTACAGCATGTGTGTGATCCGGTGTGGCACAGAAAAATGCATCGATCTCACCAAGGTGCTTGTCATAAATGTCCCTGAAATCGCGGTATTTGTTTGCATCGGGTAAAAGCTCATGGGCTCTAGCGGCCTGCTTATCGCTCACGTCTGCCAGTGCTACAAATTTTACCCTTCCTGTTTTATGTAACGCATTTAGTACTCCGTACCCACGACCACCTACACCGATGCCGGCCATGTATAAAGTATCTGAGGGTGCAGTCTTTGATTTTCCCAGCACATGCGCTGGAACGATGGTGACACCTGCAGTAGCGGCAGCAGCACCTTTCAAAAAGGACCTTCTGTTCATGTTTTTTGGTTTTGTAGCTGAAGAAGTTACAACATTAAAAACGTAATTTTAAACACATGAAAAAACTGCTATTACTCGCTGCACTTATGTTCAGCTTTGGATTAAGTGCACAACGCCTTGAGGTAGGCGCAACGACAGCTGCCGCTATTGGGATTGGCTATGGAACCTTCTACGACATCCGCCCTATGGTGGCCTGGGGAAAGAGTTTCGAAAGTGTACGAAGAGTACGATTGGACCGTACATCAATGAACTTCTCGAGTTACAACGACCAAAATTACTTCAGCATGAGTACTGGAATCTTTCTTGGTCAGCAATGGAGAAAGCAAATCGCCGATAAATTCTACTTCATTCACGGACCCGAAATTGGGGCGAGTTATTATGCCGGCACCAACTATCAAAGTTCAACCCTCGGAACACATTACCGCATGGGAGGTGCCTACCGTGTAAATGAAAAGTTTACAATTTCCCTAGAAGCACCCGTTTCGTTTGAATACAGCTGGTCGCAGAATGCAAATAGTGAAGCTACTTCTTCCTCGTATTTTAGCCTGTTCGGAAGCAGTAACTTATTGAGCTTCACCTATGCGCTGAAGTAGGTAAAGAAAATCCTTAAACAACAAGGGCGGTGCCGATGGCACCGCCCTTGTTATTAATATGCTATAGGAAAGGTCTTCTTAGCCCTTCGCTTTCTGCGAACGACGAATAATAAGATAGCCTGCAACTACAGTTACTGCTACGGTCGATACGAGCCAAAGAGAAAATGTATTCATAATAATGGGGGGTAGGTTTATGGTATTCTGTTACTCCACGGTAACCGATTTTGCAAGATTACGTGGACGATCTACATCACAGCCTCTCATAACAGCGATGTAATAGCTCAAAAGCTGAAGTGGAATCACCGTTAGTAGTGGCGTAAGTGCTTCAAGTGTTTCCGGTATTTCAATCACGTGGTCGGCACTCTGAACAACCTCAGTATCCCCTTCTGTAACTACCGCGATCACCTTACCGTGACGTGCTTTTACCTCTTGAACGTTACTTACTAGCTTTTCGTAATGCCCGGCATTCGGAGCTACGACGATTACCGGCATGTTTTCATCAATAAGCGCGATAGGGCCGTGCTTCATTTCAGCAGCTGGATAACCCTCTGCATGGATGTATGAAATCTCCTTAAGCTTCAAGGCACCTTCCAAGGCAATCGGGAAGTTGACCCCGCGGCCAAGGTACAAGGCGTTATTAGAATCCTTATAAAGGGCAGAAATCTCTTCCACGAGTTCCTTCGACTCGAGTACTTTCTCCACCTTTTTAGGAATAATGCTCAATTCATTTAGAAGCGCACGGTATTGCGAAGTTGAAAATTCGCCGCGAATCTTACCAAGCTCCAAGGCCATCATCGTTAGTACGGTTACTTGAGAAGTAAAGGCCTTCGTCGAAGCCACACCTATCTCAGGTCCCGCGTGGGTATATGCACCAGCGTGCGTTTCGCGAGCAATAGTTGAACCAGGTACATTACAAATACCAAAGACCAATGCGCCGGCTTCTTTAGCCATTTTAATGGCAGCGAGTGTATCGGCAGTTTCTCCACTTTGAGAAATGGCGATCACCACATCGTTTTTGCGAATAATAGGATTGCGGTACCTGAACTCTGATCCGTATTCAACCTCAACCGGAATACGCGCAAATTCTTCGAACAAATACTCCGCAACGAGTGCACTGTGCCAAGAGGTTCCACAGGCCGTCATGATGATACGGTCGGCATTGCGGAAACGGTCGGCATATTCTTCTAGACCGCTCATCTTGATCATCCCTTGCTCTGGCAAAAGACGACCACGGAAGGTATCGTAGATGGCACGCGGCTGCTCGTAGATCTCCTTCATCATGAAGTAGTCGTACCCGCCCTTCTCAATGCTTTCAAGGTCCATCTGAAGTTTGTGAACTTGAGCATCTACGGACTTATCACTTTCAATCAAACGAATATCTAATTCGCCTTCAGCAGTTAGTGTGGCCATCTCTCCGTCCTCCAGATAGATGGCATCTTTTGTGTATTCTAGGAATGGCGTTGCATCAGAACCAATGAACTTCTCGTTGACGCCTAAACCGATAACCAGTGGAGAGCCTAGCTTGGCAACTATTACTTCTTTCGGGGTATTCTTATCGTAAATACAGATTGCATAAGCTCCAATCACTTGAGTCAAAGCAATACGCACCGCCTTTCTCAGTTTACAACCTTCCTGATCTTGGATGTATTGGATAAAGTTGACCAAAACTTCAGTATCCGTTTCACTGTGAAATTCAAAACCGTTGTCTTTGAGCAGTTCTTTCAGCGCTTGGTAGTTCTCGATGATACCATTGTGTACCAACACAAGATTACCCGAATTGCTGACATGCGGGTGGGCATTTTCATCCGAAGGTTGACCATGGGTCGCCCAACGGGTATGTGCAATACCTGTAGAGCCTGAAGTATCGCCGGCAAGGGCGAGTTCTTCCATGGCCTTAACCATGCCTTGCTTTTTGTATAGGGTGATTTCGCCGTTTTGCGCGAGTGCTACACCTGAGCTGTCGTAACCACGATATTCTAGGCGCTTGAGGCCGTTGACAAGAATGGGAAACGCGTTACGGTCTCCTACGTATCCTACAATACCACACATAATGAAATTGGTTTAGTTGGTTGGTTACGCAAAAGTAATGCTTCTTAATTACTGCGCGTATAGTAGACGTTAAATTCCGCAGGAATTAAAGGGTGCATACCACCTCCTAAAACCACACGGTGAATGTTACCGCTGCTCGATGAAGGGGCCAAGAACACAGGCAAAACATCTTCTCTATCGTTTACGAAGTCGTGCACCATACGGGTCACGTTGAACGTGTAATTGAACTCGCGTATATCTGTTCTAGCAACCGTCCCTCCAGTTGAGTTGATGTCGGATAAGTAGTCTTTGATAAGACGCTGAACAGTATCTTGATCTTGTATGACAATCAAAGAACCCGGGAAGCGGTATTGACCCGCAGTACCTTGAAGCACATCAAAAGACAGTTCTGCTTTATTTATTGAAAAGCCTTTACCAATAAGAGTGTCTAGACCCGGAAATTTCAAAAAGGTACGTACACCCGAACCACCTTGGACATAGGTAAGGACCTCACCGTTTACCGTATCCATCATGTCTAAGTCGAACTGCGCGTTAGCATAATCGTTCGAAAAGAGGTTGTAGCTCAAAGTAGGGTCGCCAAAGTTCTGGCCGAAGGTCAGGTTAAACACCTTAGCTATGGTATCATCTTCTCCAGTATGGTAGTACAGCTCAATCAACGAACCTGATGCTTCTAAATTGAAGTAGCCGGCTATAGAGGAGCCTACGCCTTCATCCGTAAAATAGAGTCCAGGTACTTCCTTCACGAAGTCCTCGTTATCTGCGAAGTGGCTCGCACCATCAATGGCAGCATCAAAAACGTTGGTTTGGAAGTACGACGGATCCGCATCAAAAGATAGGTAGCCTACCAAAGTATCGACTCCATTATATACAGTATCTCTTGGACCTAGAACCAAGGATGTATCGGCAATGGCTGGACCATAGTTCATGGCACGATTCGAATAATAAGAAACGGTATCGTATTGCTCCTCCAATAGCGGGTATACTTTCAGGTCAATTTCATCACCCTCCACGCCATAATAGCTCGAGTATGCGACACGGACTTTCACTGAATCACAAATGGTGCCTTCACCAAAGTCTGGCGAGGATTTAGACAAAAGAATACGTGTAAAGAAAGAGGCATTTGTACGACCGAAAATAGGGTCGTCGTAATTACCTAGGATTACCTGTGCAGGATTCTTCGTGCTAATACTGTCCCAGCTTTGGGTGTACGACACTACTGGAAAGGTCAGCTTCTCTCCTAATTCAGGGCGGTCATCTACAAACTTACCTGAACCAATGGAGCCGTTGCTTTTCTCACACGAAGTGAAAAGTACAGCAGCGATAAATAGGCCTAGGGCTAAACGAAATTTACTCGGCATCGCTTTCAACAAGGAGAGATTCATACACCTTGATGGCTTCTTCCGGCTGATCCATGAATGCCGAACCGTCGATAACCTCTACACCAATTGATTTTGCATAATCTGCAACCTCATCTGTGTTTTCCTCACCGAGGATAAGTACATCCGAATACTTTGCCGCCAATTTTTGCAGCTCTACACTCGTTGGTGCTTCCAAGCCCTCAGTTAGTGAAGAATCGATTTCATCAAACTCCATCCCAGCTTTCAATTTTGGACCTAATGTTCCATCAAATCCGTTATCGTAGGCAGAGAAAATCACTTTCGCATCCTTGAAGATAGGGTTCTCGCTTTGGAACAATTTCAAATACATAGGAACCAGAGCAGACATCCAGCCGTGAACGTGAATAACGTCAGGCTTCCATCCTAGTTTCTCAACGGTATCAATAGCACCTTTTGAGAAGAATAAAGTACGTTCATCGTTGTCCTCAAAGTACTTGCCATCTGCATCCGTATAGGTAAACTTGCGTTTGAAGTATTCCTCGTTATCAATGAAATAAACTTGCATACGCGCTCCAGGAACTGATGCTACCTTAATAATCAACGGCATGTCCATGTCGTTAATCACTACGTTCATACCGCTCAAGCGAATGACCTCGTGCAACTGATGACGACGCTCATTGATTACCCCGAAACGAGGCATGAATACGCGAACCTGGTGGCCACTGTTATTCGTTTTCTTAGCTAGGGCTAAAGTTGTGCTTGAAATCTTGTTCTCTGGTAGGTACGGGTGAATCTCCTGTGAGATAAACAATACTCTCTTGCTATCCATACGGAATAGATGTTTTAAAACTAGTGGGCAAAGATACCTTTTTTTGGCGCTTTTTCCTAAGAATAGCCTAGTTTTGAGCCCTTTTACAGCCCAAAATGACCGTTTTAAGAAGTCTTTTAGAATTAAACGCGTGGCGAGCACAGATTGGTGAGCAAACCCTTGGGTTCGTTCCAACTATGGGTGCCTTGCATAGGGGTCATATTAGTTTGGTCGAGCAAAGTCTTTCCATGGCCGATCATACCCTGGTGAGTATATACGTGAATCCAACCCAATTCAACAATGCGGAGGATTTAGAGAAGTACCCATCAACCCTCGAGCAAGATTTAACCCTTCTTAGTGCAACAGGCGAAGTGATTGTATACCTGCCCACTCAGAGCGATTTGTACCCAAATGGACTGCATTCTCGCAACTTCGATTTCGGTGCTCTGGGCACATTTATGGAAGGCACTGGACGACCAGGTCACTTTGAAGGAATGGCGACGGTAGTCACTCGATTCTTTGAAATCATCCGACCAGATCGCGCATTTTTTGGGGAAAAGGACTACCAGCAACTCGCCATCATTAAGCAAGTGGTTGCGGACGAGAATTGGCCCGTGGAAATTATACCCTGTGCCACACTTCGCGAACACGACGGCCTAGCAATGAGCAGCCGAAACCTCCGTTTATCTGCTGAACAACGAGGCGAAGCCAAGGAGATATACCGAATTCTTTCGCAGTGGATTAAAGGTGCTGATTTCACTTCGTTAGAACCACAAGCTGTTCAAAAAGAGCTCGTCCAACAAATCAATAAAAATGACCACCTCGAGGTGGAATACTTAGAGTTTAGTGCCTCAAATACCTTAATTCCGGTAGAGCGCTTCGATTTAAATGTTCCGACAAGAGTCTTTGCTGCTGTTCTGTGCGGAAAAGTTCGCCTTATCGATAACCTTCCTCTTTTTTAATCTACTTTTGCGCCATGCAAATAGAGGTCGTAAAGAGTAAAATTCATCGCGTAAAGGTCACAGGAGCTGACCTTGATTACGTGGGTTCTATCACTTTAGATGATGATTTAATGGCTGCTGCTGGCATTATCCCGGGGGAACGGGTGTACATCGTCAACGTCAACAATGGTGAGCGTTTTGACACTTACACCATCTCGGGAGGCAGCGGCACGGGAAGTGTTGTATTAAATGGACCGGCAGCGCGTCGCGTTCAAAAAGGTGATGTGGTTATCATCATTGCCTATGCTCAAATGACACCGGAAGAAGCAAAGACTTTTAAACCTCAGATTGTATTCCCGAACGAATCAACTAATCTCTTGAAATAGTGACGGCCTATGTAAAAAAGGGGCTGCGGTATGTGCTTTTCTTAAGTATCGGGGTACTGTTACTGTATTTCACATTCAAAAACACCAACCCAACCGAATTGTGGAGCAACATACAGTCGGTGGATCGATTTGGGCTCTTCATCGCTATAGGGATTGGATTCATAGCCATCATCATCCGCGGCATCCGTTGGGTACAGCTCTTAGCCTCTCTCGGATATAAAGTGAGCTCGGCCAATGCTATTGCGGCAGTTGCATTTTCCTACCTGGTCAACCTAGTCACGCCAAGAGTGGGTGAAGTTGCACGATGTACAGCTATTAATCGGACTGATGAGGTTCCAATAGACAAGTTATTCGGAACCGTTGTGCTTGAACGTGTTGTAGATACCCTCATGTTTGGCATCGTACTATTAATCGCGGTCATTACCCAGGCGCAACAACTTTCCATTTTCTTGACGCAGAGCGGTGCCAGTCTGCCCTCCTTATCACCAACGCTGATAAGCGGTTTAATTTTGGGTGGTCTACTCGTGCTTATTGGTCTTTGGGCCACTCGTAAAACGTGGTCTCAATGGAGTTTTGCGCAAAAAGTTATTGGTTTTATACAAGGCCTTGTTGAGGGTTTAAGAAGTATTCAAAAAGTCGACAACAAATTCTTGTTTTGGGCATATAGTGTAGGTATTTGGACGTGCTACACGGCCACCATTGTTGTTGGTTTCAAGGTTGTCCCTGGCTTAGAAGCATTGGGACTTTCTGAAGCGTTCTACGTAAGTGTCGCTGCCGGCCTGGGGTACGTCATCCCCGTACCTGGAGGAATTGGCGCTTACCACTACCTCGTATCTAAAGCACTTACTGTGATTGGGTATTCGCCAGAACTCGGAACTGCCTATGCCACCATCATCCATAGCGGCAACAGTTTAATGTTCATTGCTACTGGTGTTATTGGCATGCTAATTCTGTATTTTGCAAGGAAGAAATAATCTCCATGGCAAAAAATAAAAGCGTCTTTATCTGTACCAACTGTGGCACCGAACATTCTAAATGGATGGGGCAATGCCAAGGGTGTAAGGAGTGGAACACGCTCGTGGAGGAAACGCAGACCAAAAGTAAGCCCGATCCACGAGCGTGGAGCGGTGATAATGCTTCAAGCAGGCCGCTTAAAATTGACGAGGTTGAACATACAACAGTACAACGTTTTCCCATTCGCGATGAAGAGTTTTCAAGAGTGTTAGGCGGCGGTATTGTACCGGGATCTGTAGTTTTACTAGGTGGTGAGCCCGGTATCGGTAAAAGTACCTTGCTCCTGCAAATGGCACTTAAGTTCAGTGGAACTGTAGCGTATATCAGTGGTGAGGAAAGTCCGTCACAGATCAAGCTGAGAGCGGAAAGAATTGGCCGTACAGAAAGTGAATTGTTCCTTTTAAGCGAAACCAAAACGGAGGCCATTTTCAACCATTTGAAAAAGATGCGTCCACACCTTGTGGTTGTCGACTCCATTCAGACCCTTCACGTGCCTCATGTCGAAAGCACTCCTGGATCAGTAGCTCAGATTAGAGAAAGTGCGGCAAGCTTCATTCGTTACGCGAAAGAAACAGGCACACCGGTGCTATTGATTGGACACATTAATAAGGAAGGAAGTATTGCAGGGCCGAAGATATTGGAACACATGGTGGACGTTGTTCTCCAATTTGAAGGCGACCCAAACCTGTTGTACCGCATTCTGAGGGCACACAAGAATAGATTTGGTTCTACCCATGAGATTGGATTGTATACCATGGAGCAGGCCGGTTTGCAAGGGGTAGCAAATCCAAGTGACTTGTTATTGACCAAACAACACGACGGCTTGAGCGGTAATGCTGTAGCAGTTTTGCTAGAAGGCGTTCGCCCGATGTTGTTAGAGCTGCAGGCGTTGTGTTCTACAGCCGTTTACGGGACTCCGCAGCGTTCTACGACGGGTTTTGATACACGCCGATTGAACATGATCTTAGCTGTTTTGGAGAAGCGTTGTGGCTTCCGATTGGGACAGAAAGATGTCTTTTTAAACATCACAGGTGGATTGCGCGTAGACGATCCTGCATTGGATTTGGCAGTGATTGCAGCCATTCTCAGCTCGAATGCTGATGAACCCATCTCGGGCAAGGTATGTTTTGCAGCGGAAGTTGGCTTAACTGGTGAAGTTCGACCGGTGACCAAAGTGGAACAGCGCATTCGTGAGGCTGAAAAGCTTGGATTCGAACGCATCTATGTGAGCGGTCACCACCAAATAGAAAAATCCCACTACGACATTGCCATAGTGGGATTGAAAAGAATTGAAGAATTGGTACGTGCCCAATTCTAAGTAGTGCAATTACTCGCCTGCTGCATCTAGCAGGTTTGCAAGCTCTGTTAAATCTGGTGTTAGTATAATCTCCGTACGACGGTTGATGGCCTTGTTACTCGCAGAACTATTCTCTACTAGTGGTACATACTCACCGCGGCCGGCTGCTGTGATTCGTTGTGGATCAAGACCTGCATTTTTGGTCAATATCTTTACCACATTCGTGGCACGCATTACACTGAGGTCCCAGTTGTCTTTTACTTGGCTCTGTCCACGGTATGGATCATCATCCGTATGTCCTTCGACAAGAATACTGATCTCCTCGTTGTCCGCGAGCACTCGCGCAAGGTTTTCCAAAGCAACTTGTCCATTTGCTGCAACACTCCAAGAGCCTGGGGCAAAGAGCAGACTATTTTCAAGACTCACGTAGACCTTGCCGTCACGCATATTGACCGTGAGGCCCTTGCCTGTAAAGCCCAATAAAGCGTCGGCAACCTTCTGACGAACATAATTCACTGTGCTGTCTTGACGACGGATAACGCCCTCTAGCTCTGCAACACGACGCTGTCCTTTTTCCAAGGCACGGCGTTCAGTGTTTAGGCTATCTTCTTTCGCTTGCAGACGGCTTTGGATGGTACTCAACTCGTCCATCAACGCTTTGTTTTCGCGAGCGCTCGCCGCAATGAGCGTACTGTTGTTGTCCAGCAAGTAATCGTACTGCTTAGACAAGCGGTCGTATTTGGTCTGCAAAGCGCGCAGGTCATCAAACTTCGCCGTGGTATCCTCCTGAAGCTGATTCACCTCACGACGTACTTCTCCTAAGGTGCGCTCGAGTTCTGAATTCTCGGCTGCACGCATTTCGCTCTTTTGACGTAGCTGATCGGCTTCGTTCGAAAGAAGATCGTACTTCTCTTGTAAGGTCTTGTGCACTTTGGTGCTTACACACGAGGTGGTAAGCGCGCCGAGAAGTGCAAAAATGAATAGCTTCTTCATGGTATTATTTCAATTCTACTGCTACCGTACCCAATACGTAAGAGTCGGTCATGATTGCCGCAGTGTAGATTCCTGGTTCCAATACAACAGGTGCGTCAGTCGCTCTATTCGCAGCAATACAAACGTCCATTGCTTCTCCTTGGAAGTTCACTTTCGCCATACCGTTGTAACCGCTGTTCACACCACCAACGACTGCTTTGTTGTTTTCTGGTGCATCTACGTCTTTACCGTTTGGTGCAAAAAGCTTCACGTACAATGTACGCTCACCTGAATCTGCAATGCGGTTTTTAGCAATGGTAATACAAACATTTACACGGTCTGTTTTCTTTGCACGCTTTGTCTTGCGCTCTTTACCGCTATTGGTAATACGTGCTGCAGTAGCTGATGATGCGGCAATAACGAGCTGCTTTCCTTTTGCTACGGTGTTTGAAAGTGCACTGTTCTGACCAGAAAGCGCTTGGTTTGCAGTAATCGCTGAATTCAAGCTATCTGCCACCATCTGCTCACGCATCTTGAGCGCTGCATATGCCTCGTTTGTGCTATCTAGTTGTTCTACCAACTCCGCGTTCTGCTTCTTCAAGCTGCTCAAGCGGTAGCGGTAGTTTGTTAATTGTTTTTTGTTGTCAACATTCACGGCGTTGATGCTGTCAATCAATAAGCCTAGGCGTGCTGTCTCAGCCTCAATGAATGAATTCAGGCTGTCGTTTTCGCCAATCTGACCCATTAAATCTTCCTTCAAACCGCTTAGTTCTACGGTCAATTCTTGCTTATCTAACTCCAATGCATGTTTCTCTTCACTGCGTATATACAGCAATACACCTAATGCAATTACAAAAACTGCCAATAGGCCAATTACCAATCCTGATCTCCCTTTGTTTCCTTCTGAACTCATCGCTCCTTTTTGATTTATCTTCTATAACAACGAAACTACCTCAATCTCAGCATATCTCTTATCAAAATGATGCTAAGTTTTTTAACAAGCCTCGTCTTTCCCAATCATTGTCTTCTTTGTGAAGACTTTCTTCGCCCTAAAGAGCAAAGCGTATGCCAAATATGTTTGGCCGCACAGCCGAGGTGTTCGGTTCTCGAACGCCAGCGTTTAGAACGGATATCGTCAACCATTGAAGCCAACTTTAGTGCTGTGCTGATCAACTGTCCTTCAGTAAGCACACTTTGTCACAACCTCAAGTATGGGGGGCACCCTCTAATGTCAAGACATCTCGGATACCATTTTCTTGGGCCTGCAATAGCATCTGCGCATCGAGACATCGTCCTTATTCCCATACC
>JACESW010000017.1 GCA_013911625.1 Cryomorphaceae bacterium
AACATGACCGGAATGAAAGAGGGTAAGTTTAAAAACCAATACTCATTCGGCTTACCACCTATATTCTGAGGCCAATCTGAAACCATTGTATACCATGTTAACCATGAACAGAAAAATAGACCGGTCAAACCATAGAAGAATGCAGCTGTACTCAAGCGAGTTCTTTTAAGACCCATTGCTTCGTCCAATCCGTGGATTGGGAACGGAGAATAAACCTCACTCACATGGTAACCGTTAGAACGGAGATCTTTTACAGCGCCTAAAACGACATCGTCGTCATTGAATAGCGCGCGTACGATAGGATTGTGTTTAGTGTGCCCCATGCTCGTCGTGGTGTTTTTTGAAGTTTTCACCTGAAGACTTCAAGATGGTTTTCAATTCAGCTTGTGCAATTACTGGGAACGTTCTAGCGTATAGCAGGAACAATACGAAGAAGAACCCGATAGTACCGATGTAAATACCGATGTCAACAAAGGTTGGAGAGAACATAGACCATGACGATGGCAAATAATCTCTGTGGATTGAAGTCACGATAATCACGAAACGCTCAAACCACATACCGATGTTTACAACGATTGAAATCACGAATGTGAAAATCAAGTTGGTACGAAGTTTCTTCGACCACATAAACTGTGGAGAGAATACGTTACAAGTCATCATCGACCAGTATGCCCACCAGTAAGGACCGGTTGCTCTATTCAAGAATGCATATTGCTCGTATTCAACACCCGAGTACCAAGCGATGAAAAGCTCAGTGATGTAAGCAACACCTACGATAGAACCCGTAACCATGATTACGATGTTCATCATCTCAATGTGCTCAATGTTGATGTAATCTTCCATTTTGAAGATCTTACGTACAATCAATAGAAGCGTCTGTACCATCGCGAATCCTGAGAAGATTGCACCGGCAACGAAGTACGGCGGGAAGATGGTCGTGTGCCATCCTGGAATTACAGAAGTTGCGAAGTCAAACGATACAATCGTGTGTACAGAAAGTACAAGTGGCGTTGCTAGACCAGCAAGTACCAACGATACTTCTTCGAAACGCTGCCAATGCTTTGCCTTACCGCCCCATCCGAAAGAAAGGATCTTATAAATGTGCTTTTGTACTGGGTTGATTGCACGGTCGCGAATCATTGCGAAATCTGGAATCAAACCAACGTACCAGAACACAGTACTTACAGTTAGATAGGTCGAGATCGCAAATACATCCCAAAGAAGTGGTGAGTTAAAGTTCACCCAAAGTGAACCGAATTGGTTAGGAATAGGCATTACCCAATAAGCCATCCAGATACGACCCATGTGGATCAACGGGAAAAGACCCGCTTGAATAACTGAGAAGATAGTCATTGCCTCTGCTGAACGGTTGATGGCCATTCTCCACTTCTGACGGAAGAGAAGAAGTACCGCCGAAATCAGTGTTCCCGCGTGACCAATACCTACCCACCAAACGAAGTTGGTAATATCCCAGGCCCAATCAACAGTTTTATTAAGTCCCCAAACACCGATACCGGTACCAATAGTATATAGGATACACCCTACACCCCATAGGAACATGACAAATGCGATAGAGAAGGCAATCCACCACGCACGTGGTGCTTTTGACTCTACCGGTTTCGCTATATCGTTGGTGATGTCTGAGTAAGACTTATCTCCAAGAATGAGCGGATTTCTAACAGGCGATTCGTAATGCATGTCGCTTTCTTATTTATTAGGCTCTGTTTCTAACTTTAGTCTGGTAGAACACGCTAGGCTGTGTACCTACTTCCTCCAATAGGTGGTATGCACGTCCTTGTTGTTTCAAGCTGCTCACCTCACTATCCGGGTTGTTCACGTCTCCGAAAACGATGGCATTCGAACCACATGCTTGCGCACAAGCAGTAGTAAATTCACCGTCTGTCAACATTCTACCGTCTTTCTTCGCTTCTAGTTTACCCAATTGGATGCGCTGGATACACAAAGAACACTTCTCGATCACACCACGTGCTCTTACCGTTACGTCTGGATTCAATACCATACGGCCGTAATCGTCTTGTGATGGGTTTACATCAGCAAATTTCTCATTGCCTTTGTAGTTAAACCAGTTGAATCGACGCACTTTGTATGGACAGTTGTTCGCACAGTAACGCGTACCGATACATCTGTTATAAGCCATGTGATTCAACCCTTCTCTCGAGTGAACTGTTGCACCTACTGGACATACAGTTTCACACGGAGCGTGGTTACAGTGTTGACACATTACCGGCTGGAATACTACAGATGGGCTCTCAGAAGGAACTTCCATCTTCGAGTATTTCTCAATAGCGCCGATACCTTCGTCTTCTGCTCTTTCAGCTGTCATCTCTGAAGAGTAGTAACGGTCAATTCTCAACCAGTGCATATCGCGGTGGCGACGAACCTCGTCTTTACCTACCACTGGCACGTTGTTTTCCAACGAACATGCAACAACACAAGCACCACATCCTGTACACGAGTTCAAGTCAATAGACATGTTCCACATGTGAGAGGTTTCGTGATCGTGATCGTCCCAAAGATTCGCTTCAAAGGCACTCAAAGGACCTCTGTGCGTCTCAAATGTTGGCTTTTCATTCCACTCGTCGTGACTAACATTCATGAACGTTGGAAGTGAAATTTCATTTACGATTTTACGTCCCATCATCGTATGTGCCAACTGCACTGATGCAAAGCCGTGCTCAACTTCAGAAGCCGTAGCACTTACCGCAGTACTTACTGCTACAGAGGCTGGAAGTAGTGCATTGGTATTTACTCCAATGCCGTTACCTACCTTACCTACTGCAGTACGACCAAAACCAACTGCAAGACCGAGGGTCCCCATCGTTTGTCCTGGCTGGATCCATACTGGAACGTTTTCTAGTGTGTTACCGTCAACCGTAATGTTTAATGTATTACCAGTCATCGCACCGTTTGACTCTGGAGCGACTTCGATACCAAGTTCTACAGCATCAGCAGCAGACATAGTAATGTAGTTGTCCCAAGACAAGCGTGTGATTGGATCCGGTAATTCGTACGTCCATGGGTTATTCGCGTTTTCGCCAGCACCCATACCCGTTTTAGTATATGTATAGAACTCAAGTCCTGATTGAGGCTTCATCACATTGATTCCGCTCACGTCAATCATACTCGCATCCATAGAACCGTTCATGCTCACTTCAGCAGCCGCCGTAGATGCAAAGCCGTCGTGCAGTAGTGCGTTCCAAGAAGTTGAACCTGCATTTGAAGCAGCACTCGCTTCTACCAGCGCTTTTGCGCTTTCTGAACCTCCTGCCAATGCATTTACAATCTCTACAGCACTTTTACTGTCGAAAAGAGGACTAATGGTTGGCTGCCCTACTGCATAGTGACCGTCTACTGCGCTAAAGTCTGACCAAGATTCCAAGTAATGACTAACTGGAAGTGCAACCTTCGCTGTACCCGCTGTTTCATCCTCACGGTCAGCAATAGCAACGACATTTACGCCCGATAAGTCTACTGAAGGCATTTGATACGCTGGGTTAACACCCAAAGTAACTACTGTATCAACGGAACCCGCAGCTACATCGGCAACTAGTGCTGCTAAAGCCTTGTCATTTCCGTTAGACGTATAGACAAATTTTGAAGTATTGAAAGCCTTTGAACCGAGAGCAAGGTTAATAGCTAAGGCCAAACGCTCTGCATTCTCAGTGTTCAAGCCGTTAAGTACCAAAGCACCTGATCCTGCTTTAATAAGCTCTGTTGCCCCAGCATCGACGCTTGAAGCAATATCTTCACGCAATCCAGGTGCACTTACTTTAGACAAGCCCAAGGCCGCTGCAACCTTATTATAAACGTGTGCAAGTACCGCTTCGTACTCACTTACTCTTGCCTTTACACGAACATCTGCGTTAGAACCTGAAATAGATAGACCAGCTTCAGCTTGCAAGTGACGCAACATGCCTTGTCCAGGCTTTCTGCGTTCAGCATAAGATGCCATCAAGTTTTGACCACCCCAATCTCCGAGGAAGTCTGCACCTACAGCAAATACAGTTGCCGCATGATCAAGATCTACTGTTGGGAGACCGCGTTTTCCAGTGAACCCTTCATACACATCTAGACGAGCACTAGCGCTAACAGCATCAACGCTTACATGGCGTAATCCTAGTTTCGCTATAGATGCCTTTAGTGCAGGACTTATTACTGAAGAAGTTAGCAGTACTGATTTGTCTGTCAACATTCCTCTCGCTGCAGCTAAAGCATCGCCCCAAGAGGCATCCTCACCGGCTACTTTCGGATTTCTCAAACGGGCACCGTCGTACAAGCTCAAAACTGAAGCTTGCGTACGGGCGTTAGTTCCACCATTGAAAGGCGCTTCCGTATTTGGTTCCACTTTAATAGGACGTCCTTCTCTTGTTTTCACAAGGATAGAAGCATAGTCCATACCATCGAACATTGACGTAGCGTAGTAAGAAGGTAAACCTGGAGTCAAACTGTCTGGCTTCACTACGTAAGGAATACTTTCTACGATAGGTGCCTCACAAGCTGCTAGTGTTGCAGCTGCTGTAGAGAAACCCATAAATTTTAGGAAATCACGGCGAGATGTTTGGCTTTCGGCAACCTCGTCATTACCTAAGAAGTCCGCGCTAGAAATCTCATTCGAGAATTCGTTTTGCGCTAGCTTTTCTGTGAGCTCTGGATTAGATTGATCCTCAATCCCTCTCCAATATTTATTATTCTCAGTCATTCTTACTTCTCGATTAGTAGTGACACTTACCACATTCCAAACCACCAATCTTTTCAGCAGTGATTTTTTCTCCGTGGTACTTTTCAGTTAATTCTTCGTGGAAGTCTTGGTAGTACCCGTTCTTCTCGAACTGGACTTCTGTTTCACGGTGACAGTTGATACACCATCCCATGGTTAACTCAGAGTACTGGTACATTTCTTCCATGGTCTCTACAGGACCGTGACATTCTTGACATTCCAACTGACCTGCATTCACGTGCTGGCTGTGGTTGAAGTACGCCAAATCTGGAAGGTTGTGGATGCGCACCCATTTGATCGGCTGCTGCTCGTAGTTCTCAATGTAGCCAAGCTCGTCTGCATCCCATCCAATAGCCGCATAGATCTTTGCAATTTCTGGCGAACGCTCACCGTCGTATTTTAGGTTACCTGCATCGTCAGTGATTTCAGAACCGTCAACATACATGTGACAGTTCATACAAACGTTCGCAGATGGAATGCCTGAATGCTTCGAGTGACGTGCCGAACTGTGACAATAGTTACAATCAATCTGATTCTCTCCGGCGTGCAATGCATGGGAGAATGCGATCGGTTGCTCTGGCTGGTAGTTCTGTTCTACACCGATGCCCATCATAAACCAGTACAATTGGTTCAAGAATGCGATGGTCACCACGATGGTAGCTACAGTAACAAAACCTTTATTGTTGATTAATCGGCCCCAGAACCATCCTGCTTCATCAAGAATGCTCACTGGATCTTGACCGTTCACAAGACGAAGTGTATTCTTCATTCTTGCGAGCAATGAGATCATTACAAAGAGTAACAACCCTAGACCGATCACGATTTCTTTAGAGTAATCTTTGGCAGGAGCCGCTGCAACACCACCACCGCCACCGGCAGTTGTCACTACTGGCTTAGGATCGCCGTCGATCGTGTATTGCAAGATGTCAAAGATGTCTTGGTCGCTAAGCGCAGGGAACGCACTCATCACAGAACCGTTGTACTCTTCAAAGATGGCTAGTGCATCCTCATCACCAGAAGCACGTAGCTCCGCATTGTTGCGAATCCACTGGAGCAACCAGTCCTCTGAGTACTTGTCGGTAACTCCTGTAAGAGCAGGACCAACTAATTTTTTGTCGAGCTTGTGACAACTCGCACAATTTTGCTTGAAAAGCTTTCTTCCGTTTTTGGCATCGCCCTCAAAGGCCTGCGCAACAGAAGAGAAGAGCATGAGTGCTATCACTGCAAAAAGTGATGCAAATCTCTTGAGTTTAGAAGTAGTGTACATATACGGCTTTATATAGCTATTCACTGTCGCGCAAAAATAAGGTACAGACCCCGAATGAGTCGTGTATATTCTGCTAAATTTCAATTTAAATCGATTCTAAATAACTAGTTGTTTGAACAAAAATTCCATTAAATCCGTTCAAGCCGCCATAAGTCGTAGTTTTTTGCGACTTTTGAGAATATGAAACACCTCCTAATCACAGTCCTCATCTGTCTTACAGCGCATACTAGCAATGCGATGGGATCTCCGGATGTTTTCAGCACGAGGCACGATACTTTGAATGTCCCAATGGACCTTGACAGTGCGTACCTTCACTTCTCTGAAAATTCCAAAAGTGCTCTTTTTGAGGGGTATACGATTCAGATTTTTAGCGGCAATCGCAGCGGTGCGAATGCCGTTCGTGCTAATATAATATCTCTAGGAATTGACAGTGAGGCTCGAATGGTTTACCGCGAGCCAAATTTTAAAATCCATATTGGTTCTTTTCCGGATGCAAGTGCTGCCGAAAGAGCACTCTTAGAATGGCGTATTCACTACCCCGATGCGTTCGTCTTAAAAACGCTCATTCCTTGGTACGAATTGCCTACTCAGGACGACCCTGTTCCTTCAGATACTGTACACAGCGAGCAATAACATTTTCTTGAATGTTGCCGTAGTACAAGTTAATATCACCCCGGTGGTAATTTTTAGTACGAATAACGAAGCTACCAGGAAATTGAGGACGCTCTGTCACCACCACACCATTGCTGATTGTGGCACTAACGAGTTCTTGAAAGAGGGGCTTTTCGTCACTTACTAAAACATCTTTGTTCATTGAAGCAGGAACCCGGGTGGACGCTGTAGTCCAGGACAAAGGATTTACAACTCCTATACACTCCACCGGATACTTGTTGTAGTATTCAGCACTGATGTGATAGGTTCTCCACGAGGTGTAACACCCTGTAGATGTGGGTTCTTCGCATATCGGGATGCGTATATCACAATCATTTACCGGCATGCCAACGAGGTAGGCGGCAACCAATCGCTCTTCCAGTAGCGGAGTGAATTCCCTCTGGATGAGTGTGATAAGATGGTCTGTTCCTTGGCTGTGTGAAGCAAGAATGAATGGTGTTTTTGGACCTATTTGCTTTAAGAAAATCATAAACGCCGATTTTACATCCTCATATGCAATAGCGTATGATTTTACCGTGGTTGCATTTGGGGCAACGTTGTAGACTTGGTAAGCGCTCTGTCGGTAAGCAGGAGAATATATAGGACCGGCAACATTGAAGGCAGTGCTCTGGTATCGCACTGGCGTATTGAAAGCGTTCTTTCCCTCGTCCGTCGATGGGTCCACGTTCCAATTGCCTCCTTTTTTAGGAAAATGAACCGTGGGGCTCACAAAGAATACTGGAATATTGAATTGATCAGAAGGACGTGAAGAATAGACAGAATCGGATAAATCTACTTTTTCAGGATGTGCCACCCAATAACCCAAATCTGTGTAGTCGGGAGCAGCGATGGCTTCTTCTACCAAATCCATGGACAAGCCACAACTTGCCAGAAACGGTAAAACAAGTAGTATCAGTTTTTTCATTTAAGCCTCTAAAGACGCTTTTTCTTTGATGATCTGGGCCAATTGAAATGCAGGGATTACGCCACTCTGGCGCCAGAGCATTTTACCTGATTGGAACAAGGCCAATGTAGGTACGCCTTGTACGTTTAACGCTTGGCTGAGCTCCTGGTTCTTATCAACATCTACTTTCAGGATTCTCACTGAATCCCCCATTTGGTCGCTTAGCTCTTGGAGTATGGGCGGCATCATCTTGCATGGCCCACACCACGTGGCGAAAAAATCGATTAACGTGGGCGTATCGCTAGAGATGATTTCTTTGAAACTAGCCATGTTATTTCGCAATAGGTTGACCTCGACGTGCCCAAGCACCGATGCCGCCCTCGAGATTGTAAACTTCTTTGAACCCTAAGGCCTTCATCTGCTTCGCAGCTTTGCCAGATCTGTTTCCGCTGCGGCAGTAGACGTATACAGGCTGATCCTTGTCGAGTTTAATCAACGCTTCTTCAAAGTCGTCGCGGTAAAAATCTAGTTGTGTGGCACCATTGAGATGTCCGCTTGCAAACTCAGCATCCGTGCGTACATCAAGTACCAAGGCATTATCTGTAGTATCGATACCTGCCGCAAAATCGGCCACGTTTACATCCATGTTTACCACCCCAGTAGAAACACTTTGAGCTTGGCAACCTACGGTCGCCAAGCCCAAAATGACTACTATGCTATGTAATACGCTGCGCATTACATTAAATTTATTAAGACATCAGCAGCACCCATTCCGTTCATTCCATCGCTGATGCCTTTGGATTTCAGGAATTCAATCGCTTGACCAGAACGGTTACCACTTCTACAAAAGATGACCAGTGGACGCGGCATATCCTTGAATTCTTCCCAACGCTTTGGAACCTCATCAAGAGGGATATTTACTGCACCTGGAACCGGCTCCATAGAAACTTCGCCAGGAGTTCTAACGTCTACTAAACTTGCGTTTTCGTGGTTGATTGCTTCGTTGATTGTCATTACATTCAAAATTTATTGGTGTAAAGGTACAATGAACCTGTTCCAAAAAAGCGGAACATGAGTCACGATTACCAAATAGTAATTTCTTCCCCTTCAGGTTTTAAATTTTCACCTTCTTCACAACCAAAGGCTGCTTTGAATTCCGGCATATTACTCACTGTACCTGATACGCGGAATTCTGCAGGACTGTGTGGATCAGTGGTCACTTGATTTTTGAAGTACTCGTCGCGGCCGTTACTCTGCCAAACTTGGGCCCAGCCTAAGAAGACGCGTTGCTCGTCAGTGAACCCATCAATCGGCTCAATCTCCTTATCGCCCTTCCAGTTTTGGTAGGCGTAGTAGGCGAGTGTAAGACCGCCAAGGTCGGCTATGTTCTCACCCAAAGTCAATCGTCCGTTTACATTCACACCCGGCAATACTTCGTAAGAAGAATATTGGTCAGCGAGCTGTGTAGTCAACGTCTCAAACTGTGCCTTGTCTTCATCCGTCCACCAATTCTCAAGATTGCCGTCCGGTCCGTATTTGGCGCCTTGGTCGTCAAAACCGTGCGAGAATTCGTGACCAATGACGCCGCCGATGGCTCCGTAGTTGATCGCCGCATCCGCTTCAGGGTTGTAGAACGGTGGCTGCAAGATACCTGCAGGGAATACAACCTCATTGTTGAGTGGGTTGTAGTACGCGTTCACAATGTGTGCACCCATACCCCATTCGCTCTTATCTACCGGCTCATCAATCTTCGCCAAATTCTTCTTGGTGAAGTACACAGACATACTTTTCAAATTCGCAAAGTAGCTGTCCTTTGAGATCTCTAGATCGCTGATGTCCTCCCACTTATCAGGATACCCAATCTTGTAGGTAAAGGCGTCCAATTTTTTACGTGCTTTCTCCTTGGTAGCATCTGTCATCCAAGTCAACTGGTCGATACGGCCGCGGAATGCTGTGCGCAAATCTTCGACCATTTGCTCCACCTCCGCTTTGTGCTCCTCTGGGAAGAATCTGTCTGCGTACAAATGCCCTACTTGCTGGCCTAACATGCCTGTAGAGCCTTGAACACGCTTCCATCTTGGATTCATCTTTGGCTTCCCGCGCAAGGTCTTTTGGTAGAATTCAAACGAGGCAACTTCCAAGGCATCATTCAATGCGCCCGAAGCACCATTTATGATGTGCCATTTGTGGTATTGCTTCCAAGTGTCGAGTGAAAAATCGGCCACTTTAGCTTCTATGCGAGAAAAGAATTCCGGGGCACTGTTCACTACTGTTCTATCGTCCAAGCCCAATTCCGCCATGTAAGCAGCAACAGGCATGGTAGGTGCTAAGGCCTGCCACTCACTAACTGTCATAGGGTTGTAACGCTTGTCTGCATCGCGCATTTCCACGCGGGACTTCATCGCTTCTGCCAAAGCATATTCCAAAGCATAAATAGCTGCTGCATCTAATTCGCTGCCCGTGAGCTCCGCCACGGTCGCGATGTGCGCACGATATGCCTCTTGAAGTTTGACACTTTCTTCATCTTCTCGTAGGTAGTAATCTCTGTCTGGAAGACCTAGCCCTCCTTGGCCTACATACCAGGCATTGACTTTCGAATTTTTCGCATCCGTTCTAACATAGGCATTTACAGGTGCACTCACGCCGTAAAATTTGTGTTGGGCCATGAGGACAAAAAGTTCCTCGAGCGAGGTAACAGCATCCGCTGCTTCTAAGAATGGTACGAGTTCCGCAGTACCGCGTTCGTTGCGCGCTACACTGTCCATACCACTTACTACTAGATCGCCGATCAATTGCTCGTCGGAGCCTTTTTCAAAAGTCCCGGCAACCACTTCCGCGAATAACTCTTTGAGACGTTGTTTGTTGGCCTCGCGAAGTTTGTTGAATTCGCCCCAACGCACTTCGGTTTCAGGGATTGGGTTTGCTTCTCTCCAACCACCGGCGGTGTATTGGAAGAAATCGTCACAAGCATGTATGCTCGTATCTAAATGCTCAAGTGGAAATGCCGGGCGAGCTTCCGCCATTTCCGATTCTGGTGCGGCACATGAAGCCAGCGCACCGAGAGATAGTAGTACTAAATGTTTTCTCATAATACAGGGTTATGAAGCCTTACGCTTCCAGGTTTTAAATGTGAAAGAGTGTTTGTGTTTTTCGTCCGTTGGATGGTGTTCTTCGGTGACCAATTCAAAATCGGCCTCATCAAATGGCGGAAAGAACGCATCGCCTTCAAAGTGGGCGTGAACCTCAGTGATTTCAAGGACATCAATCATGGGAAGTGAAAGCGCGTAAATCTGTGCGCCGCCAACGATGAATACTTCGTCCTCAGATTTAGCCAATGCCAACGCTTCCTCGAGTGAATGCACTACCTCGGCCCCACTGGCTTGAAAACCTTTGGAACGGGTAATGACGATGTGCCTGCGGTTCGGCAAAGGCCTACCGCCTAGGCTGTCCCATGTCTTGCGGCCCATGATGATGGTTTTACCCGCAGTGTGGCGTTTGAAGTGTTTTAAATCGTCCGGCAAATGCCAGATAAGGTCGTTGTCTTTTCCAATGACTCGGTTTTCGGCGTAGGCTACGATGGCTTTTAAAATCATTATACCGCTACTTTTCCAGGGATGTGTGGGTGAGGATCGTATCCTTCAATCTCAAAGTCGTCGTACTTGAAATCGAAGATGGATGTTACCTCTGGGTTCATTTTTAATTTCGGCAATGCTCGGAAATCGCGTGTCAGCTGCAACTCCAATTGCTCGATGTGGTTGTTGTAGATGTGCGCATCCCCCAACGTGTGAACGAAATCACCTACCTCCAGACCACAAACTTGCGCAACCATATGCACCAAGAAAGCGTATGAAGCGATGTTAAACGGCACGCCTAAGAAGATATCAGCACTTCTCTGGTACAGCTGACAGCTCAGCTTACCGTCAGCGACGTAAAACTGAAAAAAGGCATGGCACGGAGGCAGGGCCATTTGATCTACAAAACCCACATTCCAGGCATTCACAATGATGCGTCTGCTGTTCGGGTTGTTTTTAATCTGATCGATGACCTGTGCTATCTGATCCACACTTCCGCCATCAGGTGCCGGCCATGAACGCCACTGGTATCCGTAAACAGGGCCCAATTCGCCCCACTTCGCAGCAAAGTCTTTGTCCGTAGCCACTTTAGCAGCAAATTCTCGAATGTCCTCACCGCCAAAATCTGCACTCTTCGAATAAGAAGCATACGGCCAGTCGTCCCAAATACGGACTTTGTTCTGCGCGAGGTATTCAATGTTTGTTGAACCTTGAAGAAACCAAAGGAGCTCGTGAAGAATACTTTTAATGTGTACCTTTTTTGTGGTCAAAAGCGGAAATCCTTCTTGCAGGTTAAAGCGCATTTGATGCCCGAAAACACTCTTGGTTCCAGTACCCGTGCGGTCGCCTTTTTGCACGCCATCTGCGAGTACTCTTTCTACTAAATCGTGGTATTGCTGCATGTAACAAATATGCTTTTTCCTTAGGCTTACAACGCAAGAGAAGCAGGGTTGTTTTCCACGCGAAATGAACAACAAAAAAGCCCGCCTCGAGGAGGCGGGCTTTATGTGCCCCGGGCCGGGGTCGAACCGGCACGGACATTACTGTCCACAGGATTTTAAGTCCGGCGTGTCTACCAATTCCACCACCGGGGCTCCAACAAAAAACCCTCCGCTTGTAGGAGGGTCTTAGAGCGAAAGACGGGATTCGAACCCGCGACCCCGACCTTGGCAAGGTCGTGCTCTACCAGCTGAGCTACTTTCGCGTTGGGGAGGGCAAATATACAGCCCTTTTAATTTATTACAACAGCAAGACCTATTTTTTTGAAAGTTTTTCCTTGAAGGTGTTTAGG
Organism: Cryomorphaceae bacterium; assembly: GCA_013911625.1. The sequence continues at coordinate 12,424 of JACESW010000017.1, forward strand.
AGCATCAAAGCCTCTATAGGCTTGAGTTGGTTAACGTCCACATTATCAATTTCATCGGCCAATTCTTCCAATTCTGGACGGTCCAAAGTGAAGAAATTCAATTGGCCAGAAGCCCCCGTATCTGGTGCTCCTTCCCCCTTCGATTTCGACTGTTCCAATTCCTTCAAAACGCTTTCTGCCCTGTTGAGCACATACCCTGGAATACCCGCTAATTTAGCCACGTGTAAACCAAAGCTGTGGGCCGTTCCGCCCTCTTTAAGTTGACGCGTAAATACGATCTCCCCCTGATGCTCTTCCGCTGCTACATGGTAATTGCGCACCTTGCTGAAAGTATTGGCCATGGCATTGAGCTCGTGGTAGTGTGTAGCGAATAGCACCAGCGGTGAAAGCGGGTGCTGGTGCAAGTATTCTGCAATGCCCCAGGCGATACTGACCCCGTCAAAAGTCGAGGTACCGCGACCGATTTCATCGAGAATCACTAAAGACTGCTTGGATACATTGTTGAGAATAGTTGCGGTCTCGTTCATTTCCACCATAAAGGTACTTTCCCCTTTACTGAGGTTGTCTGAAGCACCTACACGAACAAACAATCGGTCTATGATCGGCAATGAAGCAGCCGCAGCGGGGACATAACTACCCATTTGTGCCAGAATCTGAATGAGCGCCACTTGGCGCAATAGGGCACTTTTACCGCTCATGTTTGGGCCGGTGATCATGGCAATGGAAGCGTCCTCTTGGTGCAAGGCGATGCCGTTGGCGATGTAAGGCTGGTCTTCAGGCAACATGCGCTCGATGACCGGATGTCTACCCTTCTCTATTTCTATGTTGGCCCCTTCTGCAAAAGATGGACGGCAATAGTTGTAGCGTTTGGCAACTTCAGCGAAGCTCAAGAGTACATCTGTGGTTGCCACCCAACGAGCGAGTAACAGCAGGGTACTAAGATGCTCCTTGGTCTTCTCTACAATGTGTGCAAACAAACGCAGCTCTATGGCTTTGATCTGTTCTTCAGCACCGAGCACTTCCGCCTCAAACTTTTTGAGCTCGTCGGTGATGTAGCGCTCTGCATTGACCAATGTTTGCTTGCGGTGCCACTCCTGTGGAACCTTGTCTTTATGTGAGTTTCGAACCTCTAAATAGTACCCAAAAACATTATTAAATGCCAATTTCAAGGAAGGAATACCTGTCGCTTCAGCCTCGCGGGCGCGAATGGCTTCAAGGGTCCCTGTGGCATCGTTAAGCAAGCCTCTCAATCGACTCAACTCAGTGTCGTAGGCGCTTTGTAATGCCTCGCCTTTACCTATGATGGCCGTAGGGTCTTCCACCAAAGCATGGGCCAGCTCTTGGTACAGCGGTGCAAGTACATCCGGCAACTGCTCAGGATGATCCCAAGATTTTTCTTGGACCAATTCCACGAGCGCCGCACTCTGTTTCAAAGCCTCGCGCAACCGAGCCATCTCCTTCGGGCTGATGCGCCCCGTGGCTACTCGACTACAAAGGCGCTCGATATCCGGCATCCCTTTAAGGGCATCGGATAACGCATCCATCAAGTCGGGCTCCTCAAGTAGCGCTTCGACCGCGTTGTGACGTTTGGTAATGCTTTCGGTATTGAGCAGCGGAAGAGCGAGGAAAGTACGCAGCAACCTGCCGCCCATTGGACTAATGGTCTTGTCTATAATATCAAGAGTCGAGGTTCCCCCCGGGGAGTTCGATGAGAA
>JACESW010000018.1 GCA_013911625.1 Cryomorphaceae bacterium
AGTAATAGCCCTGCAATACGTCCGCTTGCTTGATAAAGATCGAACGCAAGATGCGGTCCCAGCTCCAGTGCTGGTTGATCGGGCGTTCGTCCAAGCTGAGGTCGTCGGCAGTGAGCTGCTCCTTGTCTAAGAAGCCGTCCTGCTGCAATACCACTCCGAGCTTCTCGCTCTTTGGGTAATACATTTTCGCGATGATGTCATTCCACTTCGCGAATTCAGTATCGGCGTCTAGGGCAGTCTTGCTAGTTATAGCGCTCAGCGCGTCCGCAGCATTTTCTGCGAGCCAATTGTGGGCTTCCAACGTCCACTCCAACGTCCACGCCGCCATGCGATTGGTGTACCAGTTGTTGTTGATGTTGTTCTCGTATTCGTTCGGCCCAGTTACACCGAGCATCACGTAGGCTTCCTTTTCCTGTGACCAATTCACACGCTGCGACCAGAATCGGCTAATACCTAGAAGGACTTCAAATCCTCCTTCGGCCAAATAACCCCAATCTTGTGTGTGACGTATGTAGTCGAACACGCCATATGCGATGGCTGCATTGCGGTGGATTTCCTCGAAAGTGATCTCCCACTCGTTGTGACATTCCTCGCCGTTCATTGTCACCATTGGGTACAATGCTGCACCGTTGGTAAACCCGAGCTTACCCGCATTTTCGATGGCCTTATCCAACTGCTTGTAACGGTACAAACACAAGTTTTTCGCTACCTCCGGCTGAGCCGTTGCGAGGTAGAAAGGCAAACAGTACGCTTCCGTATCCCAGTAGGTAGAACCGCCGTATTTCTCGCCGGTAAACCCTTTCGGACCGATGTTCAATCGATCGTCCACACCCGTGAAGGTCTGGTTCATGTGGAAGATGTTGAAACGAATGCCCTGCTGTGCTTCCGCGTCGCCGTCAATTTCAATATCAGAGGTTTCCCATTTGTTGTGCCAAGCGGCTACGTGCTCACCACGTAATGCTTCATAGCCTTGCGCTGCTGCCGCTGTAGCGCTCGCCGCTGCCTTTGCGTCCAAGCTAGCCACCTCGTGGTTCATGCTAGACAATACAGCTGCAAATTTTTCAAGTTTCAATGTTTGACCTTCGGCCACTTCATAGCAGGCGCACTCACTGACGAACATGTGTTTTGCATCCGAACTCATGCCCCATTCTTGCGGCGCTCCGTCCAACGATAGGCTGTTGCGCATGGACACAGCTACCTCAAAACCGGTCTTTTTGGTCTTGGCGTGCACATAGCTTGCACCCGCCTCTTGACCTTGAGTAACAGGCTCCCAAAACTTCTCGTCGTAGTTGCTGTCCTCGTTTTCTACATCGAAATCGAGGTAGGAGCATAACTCAATCTTGCCTGAGAAATTCTTTGGCGTAACGCTGTAGGAAATGGTTCCAATCTCGTCTTGGACGATGCTCACTAAACGCTCGGCTTCAACAGCTACGATCTTGCCTGAAGGAAGAGTTGCTTCGAAAGAGCGCTTGAGCAATCCGCTTTGCATGTCGAGCTCACGGTAGAATGAAGCTACTTCGGTAGCGGTATGAAGGTCCAATTCTTCACCGTCGACCTTCACCTGAATACCGATCCAATTGCAAGAGTTCAATACTTTGGCGAAGTATTCCGGGTATCCGTTTTTCCACCAACCTACTCTTGTTTTATCGGGGTAATACACCCCAGCGATGTATGAGCCTTGAAGACTCTTGCCTGTATATGTCTCTTCGAAATTCGCGCGTTGACCCATGCGACCATTGCCGATGGAGAACAAACTTTCGCTCTTAGGATGATTTTCAGAATCCCAACCGCGCTCGATGATCTTCCAAGGATCTACCTCAGTATATTTATTGAACATATGATGTGTGTAAGCTTCTTAAAAGTGAGCTACCAAAGCTTCAGGAGTCGTATCGCCCAATGCGGTGAAGTGGATATCTGCCTTCAAGATCTCAGCATCGCCGATACCTACGCTTGACATTCCACCTGTCTTGGCCGCTTGGACCCCAGCGATGGAGTCTTCAAACACGACACATTCTGACGGTTCAAGTCCTAGAGCTTCTGCTCCTTTCAAAAATACCTCTGGATGAGGTTTGCCGTTTACCACATTATTCCCATCAATTATCGCAGTAAACAATGGAGTGATGCCCAATTTTTCTAAAATCATGGGTGCGTTTTTCGAAGCGCTACCCAACGCGATTTTGACGCCTTGGTCGTAGGCAGTTTGCAAGAAATCCAGTGCGCCTGGTAGCGCATCCTGCGGGCCTAAACCCTGCACCAACTCTAGATACCACTTGTTTTTCTCTACCATTAAAGTTTGGAACTCTTCGTCGCTCACTGTAGCGCCCGTCCATTCGATAATTTTCTTAAGCGAATCTACTCGGCTCACGCCTTTGAGCTGCTCGTTTTGTTCTTCAGTAAAGTCGCCGCCCAATTTTTGAGCAAGACGACGCCATGCTTGAAAATGAAAAACGGCGGTATCTACAATAACGCCGTCTAAATCAAAAAGGAATCCTTTAATCATGTGATCGGTTTAAACTTTATAGGCATCGAGCACTTTCAAGTACTCAAGATGATACTTAATGAGTCCGTCCACAGGTTTGCGCATGATCTGTCCGAGAAGCATTCCGCGCTCTTCTAACACCTCTTCAAGAATCTCGTGGAAGATGGCACCAACACTACCTACAAAGTGCACAGGGACTTCTTTGTAGTTGTCGAAACACGCGATGTGGATATCTGCGAATTTTGCGAATCCTTCGCGTACAATTTGCTTCACGTACGGGTGCTCCATGTGTTTTCCAGCAAAGCGGCTGAAAGACGCGAGGTATACGTTTGCATTAGGCTTGTTGTATACGCTAGTGATGATCTCATCTTTGTCCAATTGGTATGTGTTGAAGAAATCCTCAGCCATCTCCCCAGGGAGCTTTTTGTATAAAAAATCGGATACCAAACGCTTGCCTATGAAGCTTGCTGAACCTTCATCGCCAAGAATATATGCCAAGGCAGGCACTTCTTCGCTTACTTCAGCCCCATCAAAGAAACAGCTGTTTGATCCTGTGCCTATGATACAAGTGATTGCAGGTTCTCCCGTGTAGGTCGAGTAGGCACTAGCTACGAGGTCGTGATCGACATTAACTTGTGCATTGGGAAGTACTTGTTGCAAACCGTCTTTAACAATGTCTTTCAAGCTTTCAGAAGATGCACCTGCGCCATAGAAATAAACGAATTCTACTTGAGTATGGATAGTCTTAACCACCTCGTTCTCACTCAACTCCTCATTAATAAAAGAAGCTGAATGAAAATAAGGGTTGAACCCCATTGTAGAGAAGCGCTTGTGTTCCGTGCCGTCTGAGTTGAGAACCACCCAGTCGCATTTCGTAGAACCACTTTCTGCAATTAATATCATAGCGAGTTATTGTAAGTCCCCGCGGTGGGCCGCGGGGACATTAAAATAATTTTAAGCCAAACGCTGAACTAGGTTTGCCAAACGTGCAGAGTACCCTGCCTCGTTGTCGTACCAACCTAGTACTTTAACCAAGTTTCCTTTTGCTGAAGTAACGCCAGCATCGAAGATACAGCTGTGCTTATCACCAACGATATCAGAGCTTACGATTGGGTCTTCAGTGTACATTAGAATACCTTTCAATGGACCTTCTGCAGCTTCTTTCATTGCAGCGTTTACTTCTTCAGCTGTAACCTCTTTGCTTAGAGTTACCGTCAAATCTGTAGCAGAACCAGTGATCGTAGGAACACGCATTGCGTATCCGTCAAGTTTTCCTTTCAACTGTGGCAATACCAAAGCAACCGCTTTTGCTGCACCTGTTGAAGTAGGAATCATGTTAACTGCTGCTGCACGAGCACGACGCTTGTCAGAGTGCGGCGCATCTTGGATACGCTGGTCAGAAGTGTACGCGTGGATCGTACACATGAAACCGCTTTCGATTCCGAACTTCTCGTCCAATACTTTCGCCATTGGAGACAAACAGTTGGTTGTACAAGAAGCGTTGCTTACCATCGTATCATCTGCAGTCAATTCGCCGTCGTTTACACCCAAAACAATGGTTTTGATGTCGCCTGAAGCTGGAGCACTGAGCGCTACTTTCTTAGCACCTGCTTTGATGTGCTTGCCCATACCTTCTGCATCGCGGAAGAAACCTGTAGATTCAATAACTACGTCGATACCTAGTTCTGCCCAAGGCAAAGTTTCTGGATCGCGCTGAGCGTATACAGTAATCTCCTTACCGTTTACGATTAAGCTGTTCTCAGTGTGCTCTACTGTACCGTTGAAACGACCGTGTGCACTGTCGTACTTCAAGAGGTGCGCGAGCATATCTGTAGCTGTCAAATCATTGATTGCTACGATCTCTACGTTGTCATTTTCGATCAAGTTTCTGAATGTCAAACGACCGATGCGGCCGAAGCCATTGATTGCAATTTTACTCATAATCTGGTGTGTTGTTAGGTTGCTAGAATTCTAGCGATTGTTAGCATTTCTTCGTCTAAATCTGTGGTCTTAGAAATTGCTTCTGATAGAGGCGTGTAAACTACTTTTTGATTGATCATTCCCGTCATGACTTTAGCCTGACCTTCCATCAATCCCTTTACTGCGCAGAAGCCCAATACAGAGGCTAAAACTCGATCGTTGGTTGATGGTGATCCTCCGCGCTGTGTGTGTCCGAGGTTAGTCACCTTCACATCAATGCTTGGGAATTCTTTTTTCACTGCTTGGGCAATCTCGAAGATGTCGCCAAGGTGGTTTCCTTCTGCGACCATGACGATGTTTGAGGTTTTACGCTTTGCTTGAGCCTGGCGCAAGTCCTCGAACAGATCATTGTACGTACTCTTCTTTTCAGGAAGGATGATGCTCAAGGCACCTGTAGCCATACCCGTTGAGGCAGCAATATATCCAGTATCTCTACCCATTACTTCAACAAAGAACAGGCGGTTGTGTGACGAGGCGGTATCGCGGATTTTGTCGACACTCTCAATGACCGTATTGGTGGCGGTGTCGTACCCAATAGTAAAATCGGTCCCGTACAAATCGTTGTCGATCGTTCCCGGCACACCGATGACGCGAATGTTATGCTCTTCGGCAATTTTTAAAGCCCCTGTAAAAGAACCGTCACCACCGATCACTACTAACGCATCAATATTTCTCTTCTTTAGGTTCGCTGCAGCCTTCGCGCGCCCTTCTGCCGTTCTGAATTCTTGGCTTCGGGCACTTTTCAAGAATGTACCTCCGAGTGCAAGGATGTGCTTTACACTATCTGTGGTCAATTCTACGATATCATCTTCTATCATTCCTTCGTACCCACGGTAAGCACCAAATACTTTTTTGCCGTGGTACAAAGCAGTTCTTGTCACCGCACGAATGGCAGCATTCATCCCAGGGGCATCGCCACCTGAGGTAAGAACAACGATATTGTTAATCTCATCAGACATAGTCGCAAAGATAGTAACTAAGTGTAAATAATACACTTATTAAAAAATTACTGCTTATCTTCAAGGACCCCAAATTTAAAAACATACTTAAACCGACCATGAGTGAATTGAAGGATATCAATCCGAATATTAGCGTTGACTGCGTAATATTTGGGTTCGATGGGGAGCGACTTAATGTTCTCCTGATAGAAGAAAAAGACATCGGCCAGGGTATTTTAAGAATGCGTCTTCCGGGGGATTTGATTCACCGTGGTGAAGGGCTTGACGAAAGCGCCGACCGCGTATTGTGGGAGCTGGCAAGTCTCAAGAATGTTCACCTACAGCAATTTCACACCTTTGGCGATCCGCTTCGTGTAAACGCAGAGAAAGATAGAAAATGGTTAGAGCTGTATCGAGCAAACCCTAGGGAGCGCGTTGTTACCGTAGCTTATTATGCCTTGGTAAAGATGGTGGACTTTGTTCCAAATCCATCGAGCTTTGCGGGAGAAGCTTTGTGGGTTAATATTCGCGAAATTCCAGAATTGGCTTTTGATCACAATTGCATTGTTGATGTTGCCTTGACCAAACTCCAAAGACATTTTGAACTGAATAAAACGGCTTACGAGTTACTGCCGCCTAAGTTCACATTAAACCAATTGCAGCAGTTGCACGAGGCTATTACTCAAGAAGAACTGGACAAGCGGAATTTTCGGAAAAAGATTGTCCGTGAAAGGATGATTGAAGCCACGGAAGAAAAACAAAAAGGGGTACTTCATAAGCCGGCCCGGTTGTACCGTGTTAAATCAGAAGATAACCTCGTTTAAAGTGAAAAGCAGCTCGTTCGGTTAAAAAATGGGCCGATTCAGTTAATACCGCCTTTTTACACGCTTCGAAGGAATAAGTGTATTCTTTACATTTGAAGAATACAACACTTAACACCAAAACATGAAGCGATTCTCACGTTTTCTCGTGGCTCTTTCACTCCTGATAGGCGGCTCAGTTCATGCCCAGTCTGTTTCGGGAACGGTGGTAGATGAGTTCAATGAACCTTTACCGTCAGTAGCCATTTCAGTTGATAAAGGTGGAGCGACCTCTACCAATTTCAACGGACAATATTCCCTTTCATTAAAGCCAGGGAAGTATGCCATTACTTATTCATTCATTGGTTACGAACCGGTGGTGAAGGAAGTAGAAATCAAAGGCAAGCAAATCATCAATGTAACCATGAAGCCCTCGAGCAACCAACTCGACGAGGTTGTGGTTGTAGGATATGGTGTGGCTCGTAAGCGCGATCTCACTGGATCGGTCGTTTCGTTGAAGACCAAAGAGCTTACCGACATTCCAACACCTTCTTTTGAAAATGCCATTCAAGGAAAGGCTGCCGGGGTTCAAGTAATTACAGGCTCAGGTATCGCGGGCTCAGGCTCTATGGTACGTGTTCGTGGTGTGGCCTCTATTTCAGCAGGTGGTGATCCACTTTATGTTGTAGATGGTATTCCAATTACACAAGATTATTTCTTGAACGGTAACCGTGGTGGTTTTAACACCAACCCACTTGCAACGATTAACCCTAACGATATCGAATCTGTAGAGATCTTGAAAGATGCAGCAGCAACAGGTATCTACGGTTCTCGTGGTTCTAACGGGGTTGTATTGATTACCACAAAAAGAGGTAAGAGCAAGAAGTTGGCGTACAATTTCTCCTCGCGCGTTGGTTTCTCAAACCCAACGGCACTGCCAAACATGATGAACAAGGACGAGTACCTTCAGATGTACGAGGAGGCTTGGGTAAACGACGGTAACGTTGGTGTACCTGAACTGCCAGGTAATCGTATGAGCTGGGCAGAAGCACAAGCTGCTGAAGGAACAGATTGGGTACAAGAAACTATTCGCCAAGGGATTAAACACGGGTATGACTTCTCTGCTTCGCGCGGCTTCAAGGGTGGAAATTTCTACGCCGGTCTATCGTATAACGACAACCACAGCTATTTGGCGGGCAACTCTTACGAGCGTCTATCAGGACGTATCAATGCAGATTTCGACATTACGAAACGATTCAAATTAGGATTAAGCACGTCGATTTCGCGCGGGGTCAACAACCGTATTGATGCCGCCTGGTCGGGTGGTTTTGGTGAGGCGATGTCTCGTGCACTTCCAATCTATCCCATTTACTACGCAGAAGACGAGTACGACGACGACGGCAACCTCGTTGCATCGGCTGGTGATTACTGGTTGAAAGGCGGTATTAGCCTAAACCCAGTGGCTCAACGCGACATGAAAGACTGGACAGCCATAGAGGACCGCTCGATCAATAACATAACCATGAACTATAAATTGAACGACAACTGGACCTTCCGAGGTCAAGGGGCGTTCGATTACATGCACTTTGAAGATCACATTTGGGAGAAGCCGGGTTACGACCCTACCTATAAGGATGCGGACGGCAACTTCTTGGGTCGTGCAAACATGTATCCATACAGCGTGTACAATACTTCTGGTAACGCTACAGCAAACTACATTAAAGATTTGGGCGAAGACCATCACATCAACTGGTTGATTGGCTCAGAGTACCAATACAATAGAATTAAGCGCTGGGACGGCTATTATGATAGCGAGGCTGTTGGTCAGATCCGCGAGACGGGTCAGTGGGTAAACGATCCTTTGAGCTACATTGAAGAATATGCTTTTGCTTCTGCCTTTACTCGTTTGAATTACAACTTCAAAGGCAAATACTACGCAGAGGCGTTGATTCGTCGCGACGGTTCTTCGAAGTTTGGTCCTAACAACAAGTACGGAAACTTCCCTGCAGCTTCTGTGGCTTGGGTTCTTTCTGACGAAGACTTCATGGCCAATTTACCTGCAGTGAACTTCTTGAAGTTGAAAACATCGGTAGGTAAGAACGGTAACTCAGCTATTCCATCGTACCAGTGGTTCGGTTACTATAACGTAGCCAACAACGGTTACGGTGGTCAGACTTACCGTTACCCTGTGATTCGCGAAAACGCAGATTTGCGTTGGGAGACGTCTACTACCTATGATGTTGGTCTTGAGTACGGATTGTTCAACGACCGCATTTCTGGTGAGTTGGCTTGGTACCGCAAGCAAACGAACGACATGCTCTTGAATGTGACGCTTCAAGGTTCTACAGGATTCGGTTCTTGGTGGGACAACGTAGGCAGTGTATACAATACAGGTGTTGAATTTGCGATCAAATCTAGAAACATCGTTACTGATAACTTCACGTGGACTACGGACTTTAACATTGCACGTAACTACAACCAGATTACTTCTATCGGTGAGTATTCGCCAGATGCAGTAAGTGGTGGTACGAACGATACTCGTGTAGTTGTGGGAATGCCGATTGGTACCAATTACCTCGTTCAATTCTCACACGTAGATCCGGCGAACGGTCTACCGGTTTACCTCGATAAGGAAGGTAATGAGACCTACACTTGGGATCTTCAGGATCGTGTGGCTGTTGGTAATGTAATGCCAGATGCTATTGGTGGTTTGACCAATACTTTCAATTATAAAAACTGGGAGTTTGGCTTCATGTGGGTATTCACGATTGGTGGAGATATCTACGACAGCTCTTCGAAGCGTCAGATGGGTGTTGTGACCGATTGGAACATGCGTACAGATTTGTTCGACCGCTGGCAGCAACCAGGTGATATTGCAACTTACCCGCGTCTCAGCCGCGACTACCGCACCTACGGTTCTAACACGGAGTGGATCAACACCAACCTATGGTTGCACGACGGGACGTACGCTCGTCTACGTAACGTGAAGTTGAGCTACCGCGTACCGCAAGAAAAATTGACTAAGAACGTAAAAGGCATGACCGTAAACATCACCGGTACGAACCTCATTACGCTTACAAATTTCATCGGTTTGGATCCAGAGATTGCTCGTGATTTCGAGAACGCTACAGACCGTAACATGTCACCGAACATTACGTACCTCACGCCACCGCAGGAGAAGACGTACAACATCGGTGTAAACATTAACTTTTAATCCTTAGCAATCATGAAAAAGATAGTAGCACTTTTAGCACTTGTAGCGATTGTAGTAGGAAACTCATCGTGTGAGCGTATCCTAGACTTCAAAGCAGATACGACGTCTCAGATTCCAGCAGATTCAGCCATCGTCACCATCGAGGATGCGGAGCAGCTGTTGGTTAGTGTTTATGATGTTGCGGCAAACGCCTTCAACGGCCGTTTCCAAAACATCCCTGAGGTAATGTCAGATAACCTTGCAGACCCGCTAGGTTTGAATGGCGAATATGCACAGATCTACCGTTGGACGTCTTCGTTCTTTAACGGTTCATTTGGCGGTGAATACCGTGATGCATACATCGCCATCTACCGTGCCAACACCTTGTTGGAGGAGGTTGCCGACCTAGAAGGTGCAACCGCAGAGAGCATCGAGAGAATTTCTGCTGAAGCAAAATTCATTCGTGCCCTTTGTCATTACCACGTGGTTCGTATCTGGGCCTTGCCTTACGGTTATACCCCAGACAACAGCCACCTCGGTATTCCATTGAAGTTGAGTGCTGATCAAACGCCGCAAATGCGCGCTACGGTTGCCGACGTTTACGCGGCCATCGTTTCAGATCTATTGGACGCGGAGATGGACTTGCCTGCAGATAACGGCATCTTTGCTGATCAAATGGCAGCGAAAGGACTCTTGGCTAAGGTGTATTTGGAAATGGGCGATTTCGCCAATGCAAAGGCTAAAGCTGCTGAGGTAATTGGTTCGGGCTCTTTCAGCTTGGAGCAAGATCTAACCAAGCGTTTCAACGACCATCCAAATACAAGCTTGCCGGCAGAATTCATCTTCACTTTGGTAAGTACGAATGAAGTAGTAGGTGGCGACACCTTGGTTGATGAGCGCGGTTCAGGGTATGTTTGGAACTACCGTTCTGACGACCCTAACGCTAACCCTGCACTCAAAGCATCTGCAGATTTATACGTTGCTGCGACAAGCGATACGAATGACCTTCGCGGTCAAACGTGGTACGACATCCGCAACGCAGGTTCAGCTGACGAGTTGTACATGATCAGCAAGTTTGACGCAAGCTTTATCGATGTACCGCTCATTCACTTAACAGAAATGTATTTGATCTATGCAGAATGTAACGTTCGTTTGAATGGTGATGCTGATGGTACAGGATTGGGCTACATCAACGACCTAAGAACACGAGCAAACGTTGCTTCATTGAGTTCTCTCTCGGTTAGCGATGTGATGAACGAGCGCAGGTTAGAGATGGCTTGTGAAGGCGACCGTCTTTTCCAGCTTAAGCGTCAAGGAGTGCTCGGCGAAATTCAGAAGATCAGAGGAGTAGATTGGGATTGCCCAGGAATGGTACTCCAATTCCCTAACTTTGAAGGAACCGCCCAAGGATTTATTTATAACGAAGAAGGAGGCTGCGAATAAAGCAGTTTAGCGATATGAAAAAAGTAACATTATTTATTGCGAGCGCCTTGTTAATCATGGGCGCATGTAAGCCGGAAGTTGGACCTATTGGACCAGCATACGAGGCCGGTGCAGGTATCGTAGGTACTTGGGAGTTGACCAATGCGGATCAAACCGATGTAACGCTGCCCGTACCAGAAACCAGAGACATTAGTTCCTTTTACCAAAACAATCAAGATAAATGGGTGGTGGTGTTCAGCGAGGACAGCACCTATACTGTCAACTCTCAGGGTCCAGGTTTCGATTTGTTTGGTGCCGGAGGTACTTGGAAGTACAATACACCAGAATTTCCTTCTGAGTTGCACTTGACTCAGTTTGACACTGTAACGACGGTTTTGTCTTTGGGCAACATGCCACGTACTATTGATCAGAACGTGAGCATTGTCTACGACCGTATTCGTTGCGACAAGCCAAGCGTATCTTACAAATTAACTTTCACTAGAAAATAAGCTCAGATGAAAAAGATAAGCACACTATTCGCATTGACTTTGGGCCTAAGTGCTTCGGCTCAAATTTCTACAGTACCTGACGAGAATATTGATCCGGCAGATTCTCTAGAAATCATTTTTGACCCTGCTGCTTTAGATTTAGCAGTCGGTCACCAAGACCTTTTGAAGCAAGCTGTAGATGCAGGCGAAGATATGTACATCTGGACGTGGAAGCCAGCCACACACCCGGACGGTCACCCGTTTGTAAACGGTACAGGTTCTGCGCCTTGGAAGAACTCTAACGAGGCGATGAAGATGACCAAGAATTCTGACGGTACGTTCTCTTGGAAGATTGTTCCAACCCTATTTTACGAGGTAGATGCAGCCAAGGTATACGCTGACGATATTCACTTCTTAGTGAAGGCAAAAGACGGCGGTGGTTATGGGGATCCGGATGTAAAGACGGACGACCAGAGCATTGCTATCGATCCTCCTGCAACGGAGCGTAATCCATTCTACCACTTCCCTACGAAGGTGAAGATTGACGACGTAGTAACGTTGCGTTACGAGAACTGGAGAGAGGAAAAAGAATCGATGCAAAATTTAGCATCTGACGACTGTTATGCCTACGCTAAAGTGGTGTATACGAACGGTTCCGTAGCTCAGATAGAAAGTCCTTTTAACGCGGGAACTAATCCTAAGCTAAAGATGAACTTTATTGGTGATGGAAACTTTGAAATGCACCTTGTTCCAAACGAGCATTTTACGCTTGATCCGAACAATGAAGTTGATTATTTAGAGTTCATTGTGATTAAGAAAAACTTCGCAACGGGCGCCGACAGAGTTACAGAAGCGGTCGTTATTCCGATTTTCTGTCAATAATATTTGGCTGTAAGCCAGCTTAGAACCCGGCCTAGTGCCGGGTTTTTTCTCAACTAACACTCAGAGAAACATGCAGAACAAACCTAAACTCAGTTTTTGGCAGATTTGGAACATGAGCTTCGGCTTCTTGGGAATCCAGTTTGGATATGCCTTACAAGGCGGATTCATGAGCCGTATTTTCGAAACGCTTGGTGCCGACGAGCACAGCCTTCCGTTGTTGTGGATTGCTGCGCCGCTTACGGGGCTTATCGTGCAGCCCATTATTGGTCAGATGAGCGACAATACGTGGCACCCGAGGTTTGGTCGGCGTCGCCCTTATTTTCTAATAGGTGCTGTTCTTGCTTCTCTAACATTATTGGTAGTGCCACACAGTTCGGCGCTTTGGATGGCAGCAGGTGGTCTGTGGATTCTTGATGCTACCATGAACATCAGTATGGAGCCGTTCCGTGCTTTGGTGGCGGATAAATTGCCGGACAGCCAACGCAGTTTCGGTTTTGTGGTGCAGACGCTGATTATTGGTGTGAGTACCTGGGTGGCTTCAAACTTGCCGCTGATGGTGAGCTCGCTAGGTGTGAGCAATGAAGCTGCGCCGGGAGTTGTGCCTATGTCGGTACAGGTTGCTTTTGGAATAGGCGCTGTAGTATTTATTCTCTCCATTCTTTACACGGTATTTACCACAGACGAGTACCCGCCGCAGGACATGGAAGCTTTCCGCGCGGAGCAGAAGGAAAAATCGGGTTTAGCCAACACCATTTCTGAGGTGTTTAAAAATATTGCCGATATGCCGAAGACGATGAAGCGTTTAGGCGTGGTCCAATTCTTCTCTTGGTTTGCTTTTTTCTGTATGTGGTCTATGGCCAACCCTGCATTGACGGATCATGTGTTCAATGCTGCGAAGCCTGAGGCCATCGATTTCGCCGTAAGTACTGCGGAGCAAATAGACGCCTACCAGATAGCTGATAAAGCATTTAATGATGCTTCAAATAAGGTAGGTTCGTACATGGGGAATTACGGTTTGAGTTCTATGGTATTTGCGCTATTGCTAACTCTTTGGACGGCCAAAAGACGCATCAATAGAAAGTTCGTTCACATGTTCAGCTTGTTCGCTGGCGCGTACGGTTTCATTAGTATGTATTTCATCACAGAGCCGTCGATGCTGATCGTAAGCTTCGTATGCATCGGATTCAGCTGGGGTTCTATCCTATCTATGCCGTATGCGATGTTGAGCTCTACGCTCGATCCGAACAGAATGGGCGTGTACATGGGTATCTTCAACATGTTTATCGTGATCCCACAGATTGTTGCAGCGACCTCGCTAACGACTATTTACAAAGGGGTATTTGGTGAAGATCCAATCAACGCGATGTTACTTGCAGGAACCTCTTTGGTTATTGCAGGGCTGTCAAACTTCTTGATTACGAACAAGAAGGCGGTGACCTATACCCCTGAGGCGTAGTTAGAGCGGCCTTTTTTGCTTGCGGAATTCGCGTGGCGAGCATCCTTTAACCTTTAGGAAGGAACGATTGAATGAAGAGCTGGAGTTAAACCCGCTCTCTTCTGCAACCTCTGACATAGGCTTGTTGGTATTCACTAGAAGGTGTGAAGCGACCGTTGTTCGCAGTTGCATTAAGTAGTCTATAAAAGTTAAGCCAGAAGTCTGTCGGAACCAACGGCTGAAACTTTGTTCGGTCATGCTTGCGATGTCTGATATTTCGGAGAGTGTGATAGCGCGCTGGTAATTGTCCTGAATGTACTTAGAAACTCGTTCCATGCGCTTGCTGATCTTCTGACTCATCACATTACTGTATGCGCTCGTCGTTGAAATAGTTTTGAGCTCTTTTCGTTCGGCGATAGAAGCCATTAGATTGAAGAATGAGGCCATGCTTTTTAGAGAGTTCGTCCCAACAATATTGGCGAAGTCTTCGTG
>JACESW010000019.1 GCA_013911625.1 Cryomorphaceae bacterium
ACAGAAGACCCGATGGAGGTTCCAGAGCAAGGAGAGGCTCAGGATACTACTGGTATTCGCGAGGAATAAAACCCTTTTACTTACGGTCGAGTAGGATTTGAATATCGCCGATCAATCGGTCGATATCTAGGTCGCTTGTTCCGTCGTAGAAGCCGCGGATGCGCTTCTTCTCGTCCACGAGGATAACATTTTCTGTGTGGATAAAGTCGTGCTCGTCGAAGCTTGTGCCTTGCTCCATAACCGCGAAATATTCTCTACGTGCCATGCGGTACAACTCGCGCTTTTCACCAGTCAACAAGTGCCATTTGCCCTTGATGGCACCCATGCGCTCCCCGTAAGCGTGCATCACTTCAACAGTGTCTATTTCGGGCATCACCGTATGACTCACAAGATGGAAGCGGTCCTCGTCCTTATAGGTTTCCTGGATGCGCTGAAAATTCGCGCCCATGTCGATACAGATGGTTGGACAGGTCGTGAAAAAGAAGTCGGCTACGTAGATTTTTCCTTGGAGAAGGGAAGAATCGGCCCTGTTGCCCCATTGATCAATAAGGTCAAAATTACCAATGCGGTGGCCGCGCCCTACCCGCTCGAGATCATCGTCTACTACCGCAGGGTTTAAATCTGAAGGATTGTAGATGGGTAATCTAGGTTTTGGCTGTAGTATTTGATAAGCCGCGGTGGAGCCCACCACGAAGACCAAAATAAGTACGCCAATTTTCAACCATTCGCTTGGTTTGAGGTTTATCTTTAACATAGTCCAAAATTACAGCAGATGAAATCTAAATCCACCTACTTCTATCACGCTTTTCTGAGTATTTTGTTCGCAGCTGTCATGGTAAGTTGTGGCGGGGAGACCCAGCAATCTTCGGCGCCGTCCTATCCAGTGATGAAAAAGCCAGCAACTGCTAAGAAATCAGATATTCCTTCGGAGGTGAAATCGTTGCTTGCAAAAAGCACGTGTTTAGGTTGTCATAAGGTTGATAAGAAGCTCATCGGACCTTCGTATAAGGAGATTGCTGCACGCGGCTACAGCGAGGAAGAAATTGTGGCCTTGATTAAGCAACCTGTGCCAGAAAATTGGGCAGATTATCCACCAATGGCCCCTATCACTTGGGTGGCTGATGAAGATTTAGCTACTATTGCAACTTGGATCACTTCATTGGAGGTGGATGAACAAGAGTAGCCTATAAAATTGGACACGAAAAACCTTCTTTCGGTACATAAAATAAGCAAGTCCTACGGCATTAAAACGCTGTACAAGGACATCACCTTTGGTATTCATGAGGGTGAGAAAATTGCCATTGTCGCTAAAAATGGCGCGGGTAAAAGCACCTTAATGAATACGCTGATGGATCCCGCCATCGCAGATACGGGAGAGGTCACCTTTCGTAAAGGGATTAAAATTCGCTACCTCAACCAGCAACCGTCTTTTGAAAACGGACATACAGTTCGCGACATCCTTTACCGAAGTGAACATCCCGGCCTTGATGCTTTGCGGGACTATGAAGCCATCCTAGCCTCGGGCGAAACTGAGGGGATGCAGGCGGCCCTCGACAATGTTGAGGCCACAGGGGGATGGCACCTCGAGGGCCGCATCCAAGAGATGCACGGCCGTATGAATCTACCAGACATGGACCGTACCGTGGACCATTTTTCAGGAGGAGAGATCAAGCGTCTTGCGATGGCCCAGCTCTTTATCGAAGAGCCGGACCTTATTCTGATGGATGAGCCCACCAACCACTTGGATTTGGATATCATTGAATGGCTCGAGGAGTATTTGATCAATTACAAGGGCGCCCTTTTGATGATCACGCACGACCGCTACTTTTTAGAGCGCGTATGTGGAACCATCTATGAGCTGGAAAACCTTCAGTTTTACAAGTATGAGGGGAATTACAGCTATTATTTGGAGCAGAAAGAGGCGCGCGAAGCCAACGAGGCAGCAAATCTTCACAAGACCAAACAGTTGTTTAAGAAAGAGCTGGATTGGATGCGCAGAACGCCGAGCGCGCGGACGGGGAAAGCCAAGGATAGAATAGACCGATTCAAGGACGTTAAGAAGGCAGCGAAGAAACGCATCGACGACAGAGAAGTGACCCTTGAATTGAACGCGCAGCGCTTGGGCGGAAAGATTTTGGAGCTTCACAAGGTGGCCAAGAGTTTCCCAGACAAGTTATTGATCGAGCAGTTCAATTACATTTTTAAGAAAGGCGAACGCATTGGTATTGTCGGGCCTAACGGAAGTGGAAAGTCTACGCTGTTGAAAATGGTCATGGGGGAATTGGCCCCGGATAAAGGAAAAATAGTCACTGGTGATACGGTAGTTTTTGGTCATTATACCCAAGACGGCATCGTGAATAAGGACGACCTCAAGGTTATTGAGGTAGTGCAAGAGATTGGGGAGTACATCACACTAAAGAAGGGACAGAAATTGACGGCTTCGCAACTGTGTGAGCGCTTTTTATTTGACAGCCATCAGCAGTATTCCTACGTCAGTACCTTGAGTGGTGGAGAGCGCCGACGATTGTTCTTGCTTACCATTTTGATGAAGAACCCAAACTTCCTCATTCTTGATGAGCCGACCAATGATCTAGACATACTCACCCTTCAAGCATTGGAAGGCTTTTTAGAAGAATATTCGGGCTGTTTGCTTGTGGTCAGTCACGACCGTTATTTCTTGGACAAATTGTGTGACCACCTCTTTATCTTCGAGGGCGGCGGACGCATCAAAGACTTTAATGGACGCTACTATGAGTGGCGCGAGGAGCAGAAGAGGATTGACGCCATACGCACATCGGTAGCGAAAGAGGTGCCGAAGGAAGCACCCAAGAAGGAGAAGGTCAAGACCAAGCTCAGCTACATGGAAAAACGTGAGTGGGACGAGTTGCCCGGTCAGATTGAGGCATTGGAAGCCCGTAGGGATGCACTAAATGCAGTATTTGAAGGAACCGAGCAAGATCCGGAAGAAGTAGCGGCGGCGGCTAAGGAGATTAAAGAAGTATTGGCTGAATTGGACGAAAAGGAAATGAGGTGGCTCGAACTCAGCGAGTTTGACTACGAATAGCTATTTTTAAGCCTCCTAACCAACCTAAAGGACCCATATGCCAACCACAGATGCCATTCTTCAATTGCGCGGCATCACGCGCGATTTCAAATTAGGAGCACAGACCGTACATGTCTTGAAAGGCATTGATCTTGATATTTCAAAAAACGAATACGTCGCCTTGATGGGGCCCTCTGGTTCTGGGAAATCTACTTTGATGAATCTGCTGGGCTGTTTGGATACTCCGACAAGTGGCAGCTACGAGCTGAACGGTACCGACGTTAGCTCACTAAACGACAATGCACTGGCAGAGATTCGCAACAGCGAAATCGGCTTTGTCTTTCAAACCTTTAACCTGCTCCCTCGTTCTACAGCACTCGAAAATGTTGCCCTGCCGTTAGTCTATGCTGGCTTAAGCAAAGAAGAACGATTGTCCCGTGCAGCGGAAGTATTGGAGCAAGTTGGTCTTGCCGACCGAATGGACCACCGTCCCAACCAACTCTCGGGGGGCCAGCGCCAGCGTGTAGCTGTAGCCAGAGCCCTGGTGAACAAGCCTGCCCTCATTCTAGCTGATGAACCTACGGGTAACTTGGATTCTAAGACGTCCATTGAAATCATGAAGCTCTTTGACGATATCCAGGCTGCGGGAAATACCGTGGTGCTCGTGACCCACGAAGAAGATATCGCACAGCACGCCAAGCGCGTGATCCGTTTGGTCGATGGAAACATAGATTCAGATACTACTAAATAACCCCAAATGAAAAAGTACTTCATTTTAACTGCGGCATTATTGGTCTCTTTGACAAGTATTGCCCAAACAACGCTTACGCTTCAAGATGCCGTTCTAAACGGCCGTAAGTACTACCCACAAGGATTGATTTTACCACAATGGGTACCTGGCAGCGACAGCTATTCCTATGTGGTCGACGGCTACCAAGGCTTGGCCATTGTTGATGCCAAAAGTGGTGAAGAAACCGGCCGTGTATCTGCAGGCGAGATCAATGAAGCTTTGGCCGATTTTGAAACGAAAATTGGCGGTACATGGATGCTCAATTGGTCCGAAGACGGCCAAAATGTGCACTTCACCCAAAAGGGCCACTTGTTCACTTATAATGTAGAATCAAAAGAAGCTTCCTCGCTCTTTAGCATGGCTGAAGGCGCAGGAAACGTACACATCTCTTCGGCTTTAAATGCTGCCTATACCGTAGATAACAACGTATATGTCAACTGGAGCGAAGACGGAAGTATGCAACAAGTGACCTTCCACGAGGATGCTAATATTGTTGCTGGCCAGGCAATAGCCCGTAGTGAATTTGGTATTACAGAAGGGTTGTTTTGGAACGAGAGCGGAGATGCCATTGCATTCTACGAGAAAAATGAATCGGCTGTATCAAATTACCCGCTTTTAGATCTTGAATCTACGCCAGGTTCGCTGCGCGAGGTCAAATACCCAATGGCGGGCCAAGGTTCAGAGTATGCCAGAGTAGGCGTCCTGCACAAAGGCAAGAAGAAAGCCGTATACCTCGAAACTGACGGCATCGAGCACGACCAATACCTGACTAACCTGAGCTGGTCGCCGGACGGCAAAACCATTGTCTTAGCCATCGTTAACCGTGCGCAAAACAACTATGACGTGGTCGCTTTCAATGCGAAAAATGGAAAGCGCGGTCCAACGCTCTTTAGCGTCAGCAATGATAAGTGGGCTGAACCAGAATTCCCTGCGTATTGGGTGAGCAATAAAGAGTTCGTTTGGTTAAGCGAGCGCGACGGTTTCATGAACCTTTATCTGTATAACACGAAGGGGGCTTTAGTGCGTCAATTGACTAAAAATGAATTTGTAGCCACAGGGATTGTTGGCCGCAGTAAGGGTGGGGATGTTCTATTTACCGCAACCGGTGAAGACCCAAGAGAATCACACCTGTTTAGCGTGAGCCTCAAAGGCAAGCAAAAGCAACTCACCACAGATGGCGGCGTACACAGCCCTAGTGTCCAAGACGGTGGCAGTTATTTCATTACAAGCTACTCGTCGGTAAATACGCCCGCTACGACAAAACTATCGTCTGTTTCGGGCAAGACGTTGAGGACATTGGTAGAAGCTTCTGATCCCTTTGAAGGCACCAATATTCGCAAGCCGGAACTCGGGAGTATTGCGGGGCCGGACGGTTCAACGCTGTATACTAGAATGTACAAGCCGTTTGATTTCGACCCGTCGAAGAAATACCCTGTACTGGTTTACGTCTACGGCGGCCCTCATGCACAGATGGTCACCAACCGATGGAACGGTGGCGGTCCGTTTTGGATGAATGAATTTGCCAACCGCGGATACATTGTTTTCACCCTCGACAACCGAGGCTCAGCACATCGCGGGACGGCATTCGAACAGCAGATTCACCGTCAGCTTGGAACCGTTGAAATGGAGGACCAATTGGCCGGTGTGGAATATCTAAAATCTCTTGCCTTTGTCGACGGCGAACGTATGGCCGTTCACGGCTGGAGCTATGGTGGTTTTATGACTACCTCTTTAATGCTTCGTCAGCCAGGCACCTTTAAAGCAGGTGTTGCTGGCGGCCCAGTGACCGATTGGAAATATTACGAAGTGATGTACGGCGAACGCTACATGGACCGCCCAGAAGAAAATGTAGACGGTTATGCTGCAAACAGACTCCACAACCACGTAGAAAACCTAGAAGGCGACCTCTTGCTCATCCATGGAACAGTAGATGATGTGGTAGTGATGCAACACAACCTAAGTCTCGTGAAATCCTTCATCGATGCGGGGGTACAAATGGATTTCTTCCCGTACCCAATGCACCCACACAACGTACGCGGTAAAGACAGGCTCCACCTCATGACGAAGGTATTGAACTACGTTGAGGACAGTTTGGAGGAGTAATGCTCGAGCGTATTGCTAAACTCTTACCCGCATTGGTCATTGGATTGAATGTATTGATATTCGTTCCAATGACCGTGTGGATTTTTATCTCTGATGGTGGCCCCATGGGTTTTGGCTACTTGGGGCTTCCTTTCACCCTCTTTCTGAATATTGGCGGCGTATTAAGTGCCCTACAACTGGTTCGGAAATCCAACCGAATGGCTTACGTGATTCTGAATGCGATCTTCGCCATTGTAGGCATCTATCTTACCCTCCTTTACATCACTAATGTTTGGACTTCGATACTAGAGAAGGTGAGTACGTTGTGAATTCTACTCCGGCGGGCAGTGATTGATGAAATCATCCTGTGTATACCCTTCACAAAATGCGGCACAGGCATTAGGAAAACGGTAGATGACCCCATCACCTTTTACACAGACCGGCGCATATTCTAAGGTGCAAATGCAGTCTGGATTCGTAGGGATGGCATTCTCCACAGGGAGCCAAGTAGAACAGGATAATGTCCCAAGGCCTAGAATACTGATGGCTAAAAATTTCTTCATTACGGTTGTATCAAATCAACGACGGTATTACGCTCAAATTGTGTGCCAATAAAAAGCCCGCGGACCAAAGGTCCGCGGGCTCGCATATATCGCTAAACGTGCCTCTTACTTACGACGCTTCTTGCGCTTTTTCTTGCCTTTCACAATAGTCATCTCGTCAATAAGGTGGGTTGCACCAGCATACTTGTCGATGATGAATAACGTGTAACGAATATCTACTGAGATGGTACGTTGGAGCTGGTCTTCGAAGAAGATATCTCCGGACATAGCTTCCCAGTTACCATCAAAGGCAGTACCGATAAGCGCACCATCACCATTAATTACTGGAGAACCTGAGTTACCACCCGTGATATCATTGTTCGAAATGAAGTTCACGATCAGATCGCCATTCTCATCAGCGTACTGACCGTAGTCTTTAGCGTTGTACAACTCTTTCAAACGCGCAGGAACGATAAACTCGTCGTTCGTTGGATCTTCCTTCTGCATTACACCGTCTAGGGTAGTTATGTAGTCATAGTGCACAGCATCTTGTGGATCATAAGAACCTACAACACCCCAAGTCATACGCAACGTAGAGTTCGCATCCGGTGCGAATACTTTCTCTGGCATCGCTTGACGGAGGCCGTCGGTAAACAGGCGGTAACCCTTTTCCATTTTTTCGCTTACCTCTGCATTGCCACCTTGCGAAGCAAAGTACGCGGCAATGAACGACGAAGCTACTTTGCCTCCCATATCTTCCGATAGGGCGTCAAAGTCCATAGTTTCCAACCACGTTTCAAGTGCTTCTTTAGACGCATAAATACTGTTGTCATAAACGTCATTTACAAGGACGCTTAAATCTCCGCCCATACTGTCGCGAACCTCAGCGAAAATGCTCGGCTGTTGGTCAGCAGGGACGTTTTCCATCCACATGCCCCAAAGCGCCTGAGCCAACTTACGATCAACATCTGCTTGGTATTCACTGAAGTGGTCCGTTGCATATTCAATTACGTTCTGCTTGTCTTCTTCCAGCTCTTCTGAGCTCTCCAAAGCGCCAAGCATTCTGTTTAGTCGGAATGCATATAATGGCAAAGAAGCGCCACGAATACCACCTTCCATGAGGTACACTTGACCTTTGACCGTAGCATCGGTAGCTGCATACGCCTCATCCAATAGATCCAAAGCCCCGGCATATTCCGAGCGGCTTTCGTCGCCATTCGCCCAAGCGAGGTACGTTGCTTCAATAGCCTCTTTTTTCGCTTTTACGCGGTTTTTCTTCAACTGCTCAGTCTGACCAATGAAGTACTTCCAGTAGTTGGCTGTAGACGCATAGTTCGATGCCAACGCGATACGCACTGCATCATCAGCATCCATAGCCTCTTTCATGATGGCCAATTTCTGTGCGCGAATCTCAACCACTGTTGGGTTGTATAGGTTGATTGCTTGCTCAATACCTGTTGAAGTCAAGAAGCGATCTGTAGAACCTGGGAATCCAAATACCATAGAGAAGTCGCCTTCCTGAACACCGTTCAAACTTACCGGTAGGTGGTGCTTCGGCGTCAACGGTACGTTATCAGCGCTAACATCAGCAGGGTTTCCTTCAGCATCTGCATAGATGCGGAACATAGAGAAGTCACCCGTGTGACGTGGCCACATCCAGTTATCCGTGTCGCCACCGTACTTACCTACGCTACTTGGTGGAGCACCTACTAAGCGAACGTCCTTGTAGGTATTGAATACGAACAAGTAGTACTCATTGTTATGGAAGAAGCTACGAACGTAAGCATTGTGCTTTGTGCCCTCAGTTGCTTCTTTAGCAAGCGCTGCTCCCACTTCTCTGGCCTTGGCTGCACGCTGCGCTTCCGTCATATCGTCGGTCAATTCCGCCAATACTTTATCGGTAACATCCTCCATGCGCACAAGGATAGCGGCAGTAAGCCCCGGATTGGTGCGTTCCTCTTCGCGAGTCATCGCCCAGAAGCCGTCTGTTAAGTAATCGTTTTCTACTGTAGAATGTGAACGGATCGCATCATAACCACAGTGGTGGTTGGTGAGCATCAATCCCTGGTCTGAGATGATCTCGCCAGTACAGAATCCGCCCAAAGAAACAATCGCATCTTTAATAGACGCATTGTTGATGTCGTACAATTCTTCTGCGGTTAGGTTTAGACCGTTGGCCTGCATGTCGGCCATGTTCAAACGCTTGATAAGCATTGGCAACCACATTCCTTCGTGCGCCGAAGAAACAGTCGTGCTCAACACCAACGATAGCGTCAAAAAGCCAGCAATAAATCTTTTCATCCTTGATTGTTTGGGTTAGTTCAATAAAAAAGAGCCCTGCCTACTCAGGCAGAGCTCTCAAATATACGTTATTCGTGTCCAATTATAGGCCCAAAGCCTTGCGAGCATCACCGCCCATCAAGATTTCTTCAGGGTTCTCTAGCGCCTCTTTAATGGCCACCAATGTACCTACACTTTCACGACCGTCAATCACTCGGTGGTCGTAGCTCAGTGCTACATACATCATAGGACGGATGACTACTTCACCGTCCACAGCAACTGGGCGTTGAATGATGTTATGCATTCCGAGGATAGCACTCTGAGGCGGGTTGATTATAGGTGTCGATAGCATCGAACCAAAGACTCCACCATTCGTAATGGTGAATGTCCCACCCGTCATCTCATCAAGAGTGATCTTGCCATCACGCACCTTCGTTGCTAATCGACCAATCTCTTTTTCAACGCCGGCAAAATCCATAGTTTCCGCATTGCGCAATACCGGTACCATAAGTCCCTTAGGTCCACTTACCGCAATACTTACATCCACATAATCGAAGCTCACCATGTGGTCGCCGTCGATCATACTGTTGGTCGCTGGGTACATCTGCAGTGCACGCGTTGCTGCAAGGGTAAAGAAGCTCATAAAGCCCAATTTCACGCCGTGCTTCTCCACGAATTCGTTCTTGTATTTATTGCGCAAATCAAAGATTGGCTTCATGTCGACCTCGTTGAAGGTCGTCAACATGGCGGTCTCGTTCTTCACGGTCACCAAACGGCTGGCAAGCTTACGGCGAAGACTACTCATCTTCTTGCTCGTAGAACCGCGTTCTCCGTTTCCTGCAGAACCCATCGAAGCAACTGCATCAATAACATCCGCCTTGGTGATTCGGCCGTCTTTACCAGTTCCTCTGCTCACTTTAGCACCCGTTTCAGCCATCATCTTCTTCGCCGCAGGACTCGCTGTTCCCGTCGCATATGTATCGGCTTGTGGCGCTGCTGGCGCAGCCTTTTCTACTACTGGCTCAGGATTAGGTGCCGCAGCTGGAGCAGCAGCCCCGTCTGGACGAGCGGCCGATGTATCGATGATACAAACCACTTGACCTACCTCAACAACATCACCTTCCTCTGCTTTTAGGGTAATCACACCTGCTTCCTCAGCAGGTAACTCTAAAGTTGCCTTATCAGAATCTACCTCGGCGATAGCCTGATCTTTTTCAACGTAATCACCATCGCTGACCAACCAAGTTGCAATCTCAACTTCTGTAATCGATTCGCCCGGTGAAGGCACTTTCATTTCTAACATATCTCTAAAACTTAGATGCTAAATACTCTTTCAATTGTTTCGCGTTGACGTTGGTGAGCAACCTTGCTCGAACCACTCGCTGTTGATGCACTTGGCGCTGGACTTACCAACGTCAGTTTTTGATGCATCTGCCACAGCATGTATGTCCATGCGCCCATGTTTGCAGGTTCTTCCTGTGCCCAAATGTGTAATTCTGCATTCGGGTATTTTGCAACCTCCTGCTTGATTGCTAGATCGTCCAATGGATACAACTGCTCAATGCGGATTAACGCCACATGATCTGCATTCTGCGCCTCGCGCTCTTCAAGCAGTTCATAGTAGAGCTTCCCAGAACAGAACACCACCTTAGTTACTTTATCTGCGACCACTTCGTTATCCGGAATGATATGCTGGAAGCTACCTTGAGCGAGGTCTTCCATGGTGCTCTTCACTTTTGGATGACGCAACAAACTCTTTGGCGACATTACCACCAATGGACGGCGGAAGTGGCGCTTTTGTTGACGACGTAGTAAGTGGAATAAGTTTGCCGGAGTTGTACAGTTGGCTACCGTCATGTTCTCCTGTGCACAAAGCTGTAGGAAACGCTCAAGACGAGCTGAACTGTGCTCTGCACCCTGGCCTTCGTAACCGTGCGGCAATAATAGAACCAGGCCGTTCTGAACCTTCCACTTGTCCTCAGCAGCACTAAGGAACTGGTCGATCATGATCTGCGCACCGTTGGCAAAATCACCAAACTGTGCCTCCCAGATCGTCAACGTTTGTGGCGAGGTCATGGCATATCCGTAATCGAAGCCCATAACCGCATATTCACTCAAAAGCGAATTGTAAATGGCAAATCGGCCCTCTTTACCTGGATACTCGTTCAGTAGGCTTACCTCTTCCTCACTGTCTTCTACCTTTAAAATGGCATGACGGTGCGAGAATGTGCCGCGTTCAACATCTTCTCCAGAAATACGAATGTTGAAGTCTTCTGCCAAGAGTGATCCGTAAGCAAGTAGTTCGGCCATACCCCAGTCGAGGCTATTGCGCCCTTCACTTACTTGGTCTGCACGATCTTTCATCAAACGCTCCGTCTTGCGTAGGAATTTCTTGCCTTCTGGAAGCGTAGTGATGTATTTCGCGATATCGCGAAGCTTGCCAAGATCGAATGACGTATCCACAGGCTGCAACATCTCACCCGGTTCAGCGGGTGGGAAGTTGGTCCATTCTTCATTCATAAATGGCACAATCTTATTGCGCTCAATTTTCTTGGACTCATCAAAGTCTACCTCGAGCATGGCCTTAAATTCAGCCTGAAGCTCCTTGACCATGCCTTCGTTCGCAACCCCTTCGGCGAGCAGCTTCTTAGCATAAATCTCGCGTGGGTTCGGATGTTTTGAGATGGCTTTATAGAGAATTGGCTGTGTAAAACGAGGCTCATCCCCTTCGTTATGGCCGTACTTGCGGTAACACAACAAATCAATAAAAATGTCTCTGTTAAAACGCTGACGGTACTCTATGGCTAAACGCATTGCGTGTACCAAAGCCTCAGGATCGTCACCGTTTACGTGTAGTACAGGAGCTAAAATCACCTTAGCAACATCCGTGCAGTAGGTGGATGAACGTGCGTCCTTGTAGTTCGTCGTAAAACCAACCTGATTGTTGATGACGATGTGCAATGTTCCTCCCGTCTGATACCCATCAAGCTGCTCCATTTGAACAGTTTCATACACGACACCTTGTGCCGCAATGGCCGCATCCCCGTGGATAAGTATCGGAAGTACTTTTTTATTGTCGTGGTTGTAGTCGTTGTTGATCTTCGCTCGAGCGATACCTTCAACTATGGGGTCAACTGCCTCAAGGTGCGACGGATTCGGCGCGATATTCATCTTGACCTGCTTACCGTCAGAGGTGGTGTAGAACGTAGTATGACCGAGGTGGTATTTCACATCACCGTCGATGGTTATATCGTCAAAAGCCTTTCCTTCAAATTCTGAGAAGATCTGCTCACGCGGCTTTCCAAAAACATTAGTTAATACATTCAAACGACCGCGGTGCGCCATCCCAAGTACAAACTCTTCGACGCCGTGACGGGCACCGTGATTTACAGCTTCGTCTAAACCGGGAATCAAAGACTCTGCACCCTCGATCGAGAAGCGCTTCTGTCCAACAAACTTCGTGTTTAAGAAAGCCTCAAAACTCACTGCTTGGTTGAGCTTGTGAAGAATCTGCTTCTTCTCCTCTATGGATAATACCGGCTGGTTGTCATTCTCGTGGATCCAATGCTTGATCCAAGTTCTACGCTTTGGATCGCGGATGTAATTGTACTCTACCCCTGTGCTTTGGCAATAAATAGCCTCGAGGTGCTCCACAATCTTGCGCAATGTGCGAGGACCGCTTGCACCCAGCTCTGTGGCAGCATTAAATTCTGTATCAAGGTCGTCCTTAGACAACCCAAAGTTTTCGATATCTAGAGTAGGACGGTATTCACGGCGCTCACGTACCGGATTGGTCTTAGTGAACAAGTGACCTCTCGATCGGTACCCTTGAATGAGGTTCAGAACGTGAAATTCTTTGATGACCTCATCAGGTACACCGGCGCCCTGTAAATCGTCCTCCGAATAAATTTCACGGGCAAAGTCGTAACCTTGGAAGAAGGCCCTCCAGCTCGGCTCCGTGCTGTCCGGTTCTTTCAGATAACGTTGGTACTGCTCGTCGATAAACTCCGCATGTACGCTACCTAAAAATGAAAATCTGTCCATTTCAGTGTGTTGGAAATTCACTCAAAAGTACAACACAAAAGCCGGGGATTTCGCTGTTAAGAGCAATAATGATATCGCTATTAACAAACTCACCGAATTCTGTGCTTTTTGCACCAAAAAAAAGGCCCTTAGTAGGGCCTCTTCTTAATATTCTTCTTCGTTCCAAAGGAAATCCTCTTCGGACGGATAATCCGGCCAAATTTCCTCGATGCTTTCATAAGTTTCTTCCTCTTCCTCTTCGATAGCTTGAAGATTCTCAACCACCTCTAGAGGTGCACCAGTGCGAATTGCATAATCGATCAACTCATCACGGGTTGCAGGCCATGGAGCATCACTCAAATAAGAAGCTAATTCTAAAGTCCAGTACATATTTTATCGTATTAACTCGATTTGGTATTTCGTGCAAATGTAATCGATTATCTCACTTCTGCAACTTTTTTACAAAAATGTAACTTCCTAATAGTTAGGAGTCCAAATACGCTGTTCTAGACCTTCCTTGTGAAGAATGAATCGAGCCAGGACAAAGAAGAAGTCCGACAATCTATTCAAGAATACTTGGATCTCTTCTTTCACTTCAACTTCATTGGCCAATGCCACTACACGACGTTCAGCTCGACGCGTAATGGTACGGGCCACCTGTGCCATTGACGATGCCTTCGAGCCGCTGGGTAAAATGAAATTTTTCAATTCAGGAAGCTGTTCGTTCCATGAATCTATCTGACGCTCCAATGCATTAACTAAATCCGGGTCCAATTTTGGCATCTGAAACGTGGCTTCACCTTCCAACGCAAGGTAGGAGCCCATAGAAAACAGCTCGCTCTGAATTTTAGTCAATAACGGGAAGCTGTTGGTAGGAAGTTCTGAAGCTAGCACACCCAACCATGAGTTTAATTCGTCTAAGGTTCCGTAAGCATCTAAGCGCATATCAGCCTTAGAGACTCGAGTACCGCTAAGTAAGGAAGTTGTTCCTTTATCGCCTGTTTTGGTGT
>JACESW010000002.1 GCA_013911625.1 Cryomorphaceae bacterium
GAACTGGAACGTTATTACGACGAACCCAATTGTTACTCAAACGACGTGCCTGATCTTCCGTTGGAAGCTCATTCATCAACATTAAGTGAAATAGCCCCTCAGGTAATGGCTGCTCGCCTCCAGGGTACTTTGGGAGCTTCTCTTGAAGTTCAGGAATACTGTACCCGCGGAAACGAATACCCTCTTCAGGATCAAGCTTTGAAGTTTCACAAATCAATGCAGGCATGCCGCGCATACCCCCGTATAGTTGTCCCAACTTAATCTCACCAACCTTCTGATCAGCGTTCTCTTTCAAGAATGCCTTGGTATCAGATACGATTGATGGGAATATGTCGCGAAACTGCTCTTTAATTTTGTCCATGACAGGTGTTTGGATTTATTTAATGAATCGGAAATTCTTTCCTGGGAACACAGCGCGCTCCGCAAGCTCTTCCTCGATTCTTAATAGTTGGTTGTATTTCGCCATACGGTCTGAACGAGAAGCTGAACCGGTCTTAATTTGACCAGTGTTCAAAGCAACTGCCAAATCTGCAATTGTTGCATCTTCAGTTTCGCCTGATCTGTGCGACATCACTGCCGTCATCATGTGACGGTTAGCCAGGGTAACAGTATTGATCGTCTCAGTTAAAGTACCAATTTGGTTCACTTTTACTAAAACAGAGTTCGCACTCCCCTCTTCAATACCGCGAGCTACGCGCTTCTCATTGGTTACGAACAAATCGTCACCTACCAACTGAACCTTGTCGCCAATCTTCGAGTGAAGTTTAGCCCAACCGGCCCAATCGTCTTCGTGAAGACCGTCTTCAATAGAAGCAATTGGATATTTTTCAATCCAGTTTGCCCAGTAATCAACCATTTCGTCAGAAGTCAATTCACGACCGTCGCTCTTGTGGAATACATACGTTCCTTTCTCCTCATTGTAGAATTCTGATGCAGCTGCATCCATAGCAATCCAGATGTCCTCACCAGGCTTGTAACCTGCTTTCTCGATACTTTCTAGAATGATTTCTAAAGCTTCCTCATTAGAACCGATAGAAGGCGCGAAACCACCTTCATCTCCTACGTTCGTAGAGTATCCCTTGCTCTTCAGCACTTTCTTCAAGTTGTGGAATACCTCAGTACCCATACGCAATGCTTGGCTGAATGACTCAGCACCAAATGGCATTACCATAAATTCTTGAAAATCGATAGAGTTATCAGCGTGTGAGCCACCATTCAAGATGTTCATCATAGGTACTGGAAGTGTACGCGCGTTTACGCCACCGATGTAGCGATACAATGATTGACCAGTGCTTTCAGCTGCAGCCTTAGCCACTGCCAAAGAGACTGCCAAAATCGCATTGGCACCCAATTTCCCCTTATTCTCGGTTCCATCAATCTCGAGCATAATCGCATCAATATGTGCTTGCTCAGTTACAATCTCACCTTCCAATTCCGGAGCGATGATATCATTGACGTTATCTACTGCTTTCAAAACACCTTTGCCCATGTATACAGAAGCGTCTTCGTCGCGAAGTTCAACCGCTTCGTGGATACCTGTAGAGGCTCCTGAAGGAACAGCAGCTCTACCCATAGCACCGGTAGAAGTGATTACATCAACTTCAACAGTTGGGTTCCCGCGAGAATCCAAAATTTGTCGAGCATGGATGTGAGTAATTACAGACATAATATTACGTTTAGAGTGTTAGTTAGTGTTTTGTCTTAGTTGTTTTTGATATTTTCAATAAACGAATCAAAAAGATATCGGCTATCGTGTGGGCCCGGAGAAGCCTCAGGATGGTATTGAACGGAAAAGCAATTCGCATCTGTTCTTTTGATACCCGCAACCGTTTGGTCGTTTAAGTGAATGTGGGTTAATGCCACGTTATCTGAGGCCTCAACATCTTCCATCTTCACTACAAAACCGTGATTTTGTGAAGTAATCTCACCCAGTCCAGTCCCCACATTCTTAACAGGGTGGTTAATGCCACGGTGACCGTTATGCATTTTATAAGTACTCAAACCGCTTGCTAGCGCAATCATCTGGTGTCCAAGACAAATACCGAAGACCGGTAGACCAGAAGCTATACCTTTGGACACCTCAGCTACTACCTCTGGGGAAGCAGCAGGATCACCAGGACCGTTAGAGTAGAATAAGCCGTTAGGGTTCCACGCCATCATCTCTTCTGTAGAGGTATTGTATGGGAAGATTTTTACTCGAGCGCCACGATCTGTCAAACATTTTATGATGTTATTCTTGATCCCTAGATCCAATGCGGCAACACGAATCTCACTATCGGCAGGACCTACTTCATATGCCTCCTTAGTACTTACCACAGGAGCCAATGCAAGCCCTTCCATGTTTGGACATTTTTTAAGCTCTTCCTTAAGCTCATCGATTGCATGGATTTCTGTAGAGATAATTGCATTCATCGCACCTGAATCGCGGATGTGACGAACTAAGGCACGCGTATCAATATCCTTGATGGCAACTTTCCCTTCTTTTTCAAAATAGCCGTAAAGACTGTCCGATTTTCCGGTACGCGACGCGACTTCGCTAAAGTTCTTGGTGATCAAGCCCGCAATCTGAATCTTTCCTGATTCTATTTCCTCCGCGTGTACACCATAATTACCAATATGCGAGGTTGCCATAACCATAAGTTGACCGAAATACGATGGGTCAGTAAAGATCTCTTGATAGCCAGTCATACCCGTATTGAAGCAAATCTCCCCATAGGTTGTACCGTCAAGCCCCGTTGAGGAACCATGAAATACGGTACCGTCCTCGAGTAGTAGCGTAGCCTTTTTAGTTGAATTATCCATGAGTGTCAGTTTCTAAAAAAAAGGGGAAATAGGCACAAGACCTAATTCCCCTCTAAATTAATCAACAAAGACCTATTTGGTGCATTTGTCTATTCTTATTCAGCAGATTCTTCCTGAGTTTCTTCTACTGCTACTTCTTCAGGAGCTGCTTCAGCTGCAGGAGCAGGAGCTGCTTCTTCCGTAGTCGCTTTTGAACGGCGGCCACGACGAGTAGTTTTCTTCTTCTCTTCTTTCGTGTACAATTCGTTGAAATCTACCAACTCCACCATACACATCTCTGCGTTATCTCCAAGACGGTTACCCGTTTTGATAATGCGAGTGTAGCCACCTGGACGGTCACCCACTTTAGGACCTACTACGGTGAACAACTCTGTCACAGCATGCTTGTTTCTCAAAGCAGAGAAAGCAGTACGACGGTTATGTGTAGTATTTTCTTTAGCACGAGTAATCAGAGGCTCTACGAACTTGCGTAACTCTTTAGCCTTTTGCACAGTCGTGTTGATGCGCTTATGCTCAATAAGAGAACCAGCCATGTTGCTCAACATCGCCTTTCTGTGCGCAGTCTTTCTGCCGAGGTGATTATTTTTCTTACCGTGTCTCATTTTTATTCTTTATCGAGCTTGTATTTAGAAATATCCATTCCAAAGCTCAAGTTTTTACTATCAACTAACTCTTCCAATTCAGTAAGTGACTTCTTACCAAAGTTGCGGAACTTCATCAAATCTGATTTAGAATACGTTACTAAATCACCCAAAGTATCTACTTCTGCAGCCTTCAAACAGTTCAAAGCACGAACGCTCAAGTCCATATCGTGAAGTTTAGTCTTCAACAACTGACGCATATGCAATGCTTCTTCGTCGTAGCTTTCAGTTTCAGCACTTTCTTCGTCCTCAAGGCTAATGCGCTCGTCACTGAACAACATGAAGTGGTGAATCAAAATTTTAGCTGCTTCAGTAAGAGCATCTTTCGGTAGAATTGAACCATCAGTCTCAATCTCCATGACTAACTTCTCAAAATCAGTCTTCTGCTCTACACGATAGTTCTCAATAGAGTACTTAACGTTCTTGATTGGCGTATAAATGCTATCGAGAGCAATAGTTCCGATAGGAGCATCTGCTTTCTTGTTCACTTCTGCACCAACGTAACCACGACCCTTTTCGATCACCACTTCCATAGAAAGGTTCACGTTCGCGTCCATGTTACAGATCACCAAATCCGGGTTCAATACCTGAAATGAAGTAATGTGTGAAGCTAAATCGCCAGCAAGCAACTGCTCTTTACCGCTCACAGAGAACTTGACAGTTTCTGTATCAACAGATTCGATTTGTTGCTTAAAGCGAACTTGCTTTAGGTTTAGAACAATTTCAGTTACGTCTTCTACAACACCTTCAATTGTGCTGAATTCGTGATCTACGCCGTCAATTCTCAAAGAAGTCAAAGCGAATCCTTCAAGTCCTGAAAGCAATACTCTACGAAGTGCATTACCGACTGTTAAACCGTAGCCTGGCTCTAAAGGTCTGAACTCGAACTGACCATCTTTGTCAGTCGACGCGTTCATGATTACTTTATCCGGCTTTTGGAAATTAAGAATAGCCATATTGAATGGGTATAAGGTGTTATTATTTCGAGTACAATTCGACGATCAACTGCTCCTTGATATTCTCAGGGATTGCATCACGTGAAGGTACACTTAGGAAAGTTCCTTCCATTTTACTTTCGTTCCACTCCAACCAAGGGTAATCACCGTTGCTAGATGCGATTGCATCAGCAATAACTACCAATGATTTAGACTTTTCACGAACGCCTATTACATCGCCAGGCTTCACATTTATTGATGGAATACTCGCAAGCTCTCCATTAAGAGTAATGTGACGGTGACCTACCAACTGACGTGCAGCATCACGAGTCTTACCAAGACCTAAACGGAATACTACGTTGTCAAGACGGCTTTCACAAAGTTGCAATAGAACATCACCCGTTTTGCCTTTACTTCTTGACGCTTTGTCAAACATGTTTGCAAACTGACGCTCTAAAATACCGTAGGTGTATTTTGCTTTTTGCTTTTCTTGCAACTGAACTGCATATTCGCTCTTCTTACCACGACGACGGGCGTTACCGTGTTGTCCTGGAGCATATTTGCGCTTTTCGAAAGAGCTATCTGGGCCAAAGATAGGCTCGCCCATACGACGTGCAATCTTTGTTTTTGGTCCTCTATATCTTGCCATAATATTTTCTTCTACTAATTATTAAACGCGACGTTTCTTAGGTGCACGACAACCGTTGTGAGGTGTTGGTGTGATATCAATGATTTCTACCACTTCAATACCCAAGTTGTGCAAAGAACGGATAGCACTCTCGCGACCGTTACCAGGACCCTTTACGTATGCTTTAACTTTCTTCAAGCCCGCCTCAAGTGCAACGCGACCACAATCCTCTGCTGCCATCTGAGCTGCGTAAGGAGTGTTTTTCTTGCTTCCGCGGAATCCCATCTTACCAGCTGAAGACCAAGAGATAACCTGACCCTGCTGATTTGTCAATGAGATAATGATATTGTTGAACGAAGATCCGATGTGTGCTTCACCCATCGCTTCTACGCGTACTTTACGCTTCTTCGTCTGTTTTGCTTGTTTCTTAGCCATAACTAATAACTATTATTTAGTTGCTTTTTTCTTGTTAGCAACTGTTTTTCTCTTACCCTTTCTCGTACGAGAGTTGTTCTTCGTGCGTTGGCCACGTAGTGGAAGACCCACACGGTGACGGATACCACGGTTACAACCGATGTCCATCATACGCTTAATGTTCAATTGAATCTCTGAACGCAACTCACCTTCTACGATGTACTCGTCAGCTAATACACCACGAATCGTAGTCAACTGATCATCAGTCCACTCTTGAACTTTCACATCTTCGTGAACCCCTGCTTTCGCCAAGATCTCTTTAGAACGGCTCAATCCAACACCATAGATGTAAGTTAGACCGATAACACCGCGCTTAGTTCTAGGTAAATCTACCCCTGCAATCCTTGCCATAGTATTCTTTCTATTATATCAATTAACCCTGACGTTGCTTGAACTTTGGGTTCTTTTTGTTAATAACATACAAGCGTCCTTTACGACGAACAATTTTACAGTCCGCACTGCGCTTTTTAACTGAAGCTCTTACTTTCATTTTTTTAGTATCTGTACGTTATACGAGCCTTAGTTAAATCGTAAGGACTCATTTCTAGTTTTACTTTATCCCCTGGTAACAATTTAATGTAGTGCATCCTCATTTTTCCTGAGATGTGCGCAGTTACAACGTGACCATTTTCTAACTCTACACGGAACATTGCGTTTGACAATGCTTCTGTTACCGTACCGTCTTGTTCTATTGCATTTTGTTTAGCCATATTAACCGAAGGTACTTGTTTGGGTTCTTCCTCTTAGTTTTCCTGTCTTCATCAAGCCGTCATAGTGACGATTCAATAAATAACTTTCTACTTGCTGTAAGGTATCCAAAATTACACCCACAGTAATCAACAATGAAGTACCTCCGTAGAAGTAAGCCCATTGTGTATTCAAACCCACAACCATTGCCACAGCAGGAAGAACTGCAATGAGCGCAAGGAGTAACGAACCTGGGAATGTAATTCTACTCAAAACCGTATCTAAAAATTCAGCAGTAGGTGCACCTGGTTTTATACCTGGAACAAATCCACCGTTTCTTTTTAGATCATCCGCAATAGAATTGGTATTTACCTGAATAGCAGTATAGAAATATGTGAAGATGATGATTAACAAACCGAACGTGAGGTTGTAACCAAAACCTTGGATATTTCCGAAAACCGTAATAATCCAGCTGATGCTATCACCTTCCGCACCACTGTACTGAAGTACCGTGATTGGAATAAACATAATTGCTTGAGCAAAGATGATAGGCATAACACCTGCTGCGTTGACCTTCATAGGAAGGTATTGACGTGCTGTTGGTGTAGCTGCTCCTCTACCCGCGGCTGCTTGTTTAGCATATTGCACTGGAATTTGACGAACTGCCTGTGTTAACGCAATTGCAAACATTGTAATTACGAACAATGCAAACAACTCGATGATGAACGCAACCCAACCAGCACCTTGATTCACTTGAGACAACATTTCTTGGAAGAATGCCTGAGGAAGCGTAGCGATGATACCCACCATAATCAATAGCGAGATACCGTTGCCAATTCCTTTGTCAGTAATACGCTCTCCCAACCACATCGCGAAAATGGTACCCGTTGTTAATGTAACCCATGCCAAGAACCAGAAAGTGCCTGGGTCAAGAGTTAGAACAACACCCTGGGCGCTTAGGTTAGCCAAGTAACTTGGAGCCTGTACACCAGCGATAAGAATTGTTAAGTAACGTGTAATTTGATTCAACTTTCTACGTCCGCTCTCGCCGTCCTTCTGCATTTTTTGCACTGCTGGCACAGCCATTCCCATCAGCTGAATGATAATCGAAGCTGAGATGTAAGGCATAATACCTAATGCAAGAACAGATGCACGAGAGAATGCACCACCTGTGAACGCATTCAATACGCCCAAAAGACCCTCTGAAGTTTGCGCTTGAAGCTGCGTCAAACTATCCGGATCAACACCAGGTAGAAGAACCGTTGAACCAATTCTGTATATCAAAAGCAATCCAAGAGTCGTTAGGATTTTATCCTTTAACTCTTCGATACTCCAAATATTCTTTATGGTTTCTACGAATTTCTTCATTGCAATTATAGAGTAGTTGCTGTACCGCCCTGTGCTTCAATGGCAGCTACTGCAGATTTACTAAAAGCGTGAGCAGTGATGTTCAGTTTCATTGTGCACTCACCGCGTCCCAAAACTTTTACAAGCTCTTTTTTACCCACTAGACCGTTATTGACAAGGTCTTCGAAAGTAATC
Organism: Cryomorphaceae bacterium; assembly: GCA_013911625.1. Next base: position 7,710 of record JACESW010000002.1, read on the forward strand.
GTGCTCTTCAATTTCTTTGCTTCTACCAAAGATTGAAGTGTATCAAGGTTCAAACCCTTGTACTCTACACGGTTTGGATTCGTAAAACCAAACTTAGGAACACGACGTTGTAGTGGCATTTGACCACCCTCAAAGCCGATTTTACGGCTGTAACCCGAACGCGATTGAGCACCCTTGTGTCCGCGCGTAGAGGTACCTCCGTGTCCAGAGCCTTCACCTCTACCTACTCGCTTACGGCTGTGGGTTGATCCCTTCGCAGGTTGAAGATTTGATAAATCCATTTTTATCTAATTAAATTAAAGTTCAATAACTTCTACTAGGTGCGATACTTTACGTACCATTCCCAATACTTGTGGAGTACCCTCCACTTCTACTGTAGCGTTAATCTTACGCAAGCCTAGCGCTTCCATTGTCGCCTTCTGGCGAGCTGGACGACCAATTACACTGCGCTTCTGAGTGATTTTAAGTTTTGCCATGCTATATTAAGATTATCCGTTAAATACTTTGTCCAAAGAAATACCGCGAGTCTTCGCAACATCCTGTGCACTACGCATCTTCAAAAGTGCATCGAAAGTAGCCTTAACTACGTTCTGAGGGTTCGATGAACCCTTGCTCTTTGCAAGTACATCGTGAACACCTACACTTTCCAAAACTGCACGCATTGCACCACCAGCAATTACCCCAGTACCGCTTGAAGCAGGACGAAGGAATACACGTGATCCAGCGAACTTACCATTCTCTTCATGAGGAATAGTACTCTTTAGCAATGGAATGCGGTAAAGGTTCTTCTTAGCATCTTCTACTGCCTTTGCAATAGCTTCACTAACTTCTTTTGACTTACCTGTTCCGTAACCAGCAGTCCCGTTCTCATCACCTACAACTACAATTGCAGAGAAGCTGAATGTACGACCACCTTTATTTACTTTAGTTACACGATTTACCGCTACCAAGCGATCAACCAATTCAATACCCGTAGGCTTTACTTTACGTGAGTTATGCATTGTACTCGACATTTTAGAATTTCAAGCCGCCATCACGAGCGCCTTCTGCTAGTTGTTTAACACGTCCGTGGTACAAGTAGCCACCACGATCGAAACAAACTTCAGTAATACCTTTTTCAATTGCCAACTTGGCCAAACCTTGACCTACTTGGAAACTTTTATCACTCTTCGTACCAGTAGCACTTTCCAACTCTTTGTTTCTTGAAGAGAACGAAAGCAATGTTTCTTGCTTTACATCGTCAATCAACTGAGCGTAAATTTCTTTGTTGCTTCTGAACACTGAAAGACGAGGCTTTGCAGCTGTACCGGTAACTACTTTACGAATTCTTCTACGAATGCGTAGTCTTCTTTCTGATTTAGTTAATGCCATGTCTTAATCTTATTTAGCTGCAGACTTACCTGCTTTTCTACGGATATGCTCACCCTGGAATCTAATACCTTTTCCTTTGTACGGTTCTGGCTTACGAAGCGAACGAATTTTCGCTGTAACTGCTCCCACCAACTGCTTGTCATGAGACGTTAACTTGATCGTTGGGGCCTTACCTTTCTCCATTGTAGTCTCGATCTTTACCTCACTAGGGATGTTGATCAAGAAATTGTGTGAGTAACCCAATGAAAGGTCCAAAATCTGACCTTGGTTTGAAGCTCTGTAACCTACACCAATAAGTTCTAGGGTGTGGCTAAAGCCTTCACTAACACCTACTACCATATTGTTTACCAACGCACGGTACAAACCATGCTTGGCTTTGTGCTCTTTTGCATCAGATGGACGCTCAAGAGTGATAGTGTTGTCTTCCATTTTTACGGTGATGCCGCCAGTAATCTCCTGGTGCAATTCACCCAATTTTCCTTTTACAGATACGCTGTTACCGTTGATGGCAACTTCTACGCCTGTAGGCACGGCAATTGGTGCTTGACCTATTCTAGACATAATCTTCTAATTAATTAGCTTACTGTACAAAGAAGCTCACCACCGATATTCTCTTTGCGAGCTTGTTTGTCTGTCATTAATCCTTTTGACGTACTAACTACTGCGATACCCAAACCATTCTTTACACGAGGTAAATCAACAGCACTACGGTATTGACGCAAACCTGGCTTAGAGATACGCTTAATTTCGCGAATCGCTGGAACCTTAGTTAGTCTATCATATTTAAGAGCTACTTTCAGAACATTCTGAGGAGCAACTTCTACTACTTTCAAATCGTGGATGTAACCTTGGTCCTTAAGGATCTCGGCAATAGCCACTTTAGTTTTGCTTGAAGGCATTTCAACAACACGCAAACCAGCACTCTGGCCGTTACGAATACGTGTCAAGAAATCTGCAATTGGATCTGTATACATAATTCCTACTCTTCTTCTATTTACCAGCTAGCTTTCTTAACTCCTGGGATCAAACCTTGGTTAGCCATTTCACGGAAAGTAACACGAGAGATACCAAACTGACGCATGTATCCTCTTGGACGACCCGTAAGTTTACAACGGTTTCTTCCGCGAACAGGAGAAGCGTTTTTAGGAAGCTTCTGCAATCCTTCGTAATCACCCGCTGCTTTCAGTGCTTCACGCTTTGCTGCATACTTTGCAGCCAATTTTGCGCGCTTCACCTCACGGGCTTTCATTGATTCTTTCGCCATCTTTATTACTTTTTAAATGGTAGACCAAATGCTGTTAATAATGCCTTTGCTTCCTTATCAGTCGGAGCAGAGGTTACAAATGTGATATCCATACCACTGATACGATTTACCTTATCGATATCAATCTCTGGGAAAATGATCTGTTCAGTAACACCAAAAGTGTAGTTACCGCGACCATCAAAACCTGAAGCTTTAATACCTTGGAAATCACGAATACGCGGAAGAGATGCACTAACCAGACGGTCTAGGAATTCATACATCTGGTCGCCGCGCAATGTTACACGAGCACCGATAGGCATTCCTTTACGCAACTTAAAGTTACTTACATCCTTCTTAGACTTCGTTGCTACTGCTTTCTGACCTGTAATCATAGTCATTTCAGCAATCGCTTGGTCAACGAGTTTCTTATCAGCTACTGCAGCACCAATACCTTGGCTTACTACAATTTTTTCCAGCTTAGGAACCATCATGAGATTGCTGTAGTTGAATTCTTCCTTCAACTGTGCAATGATTTCCTCTCTGTACTTTGTTTTGAATCTAGGTGTCATACTCTTTATGATAATACCTCACCGGATTTTTTAGCGTAACGTACCACGTTACCGTTATCGTCAACTTTTCTTCCTACGCGAGTAGTTTCGTTTGTTGCAGGATCTATCAATGCCACATTCGAAATGTGAATTGGAGCCTCCATTTCAGCGATACCTCCCTGTGGACTAGCAGCGCTTGGCTTTTGGTGCTTCTTGATCATATTCACACCTTCAACAACTACGCGATTCATCTTTGGAATAACACGTACGATACGACCAGTGGAGCCTTTGCTCTCACCTGCCAACACCTTTACTGTGTCTCCCTTTTTTACTTTAAACTTTGCCATTGTAATGGTTGTCTTTTAGATTAAAGAACCTCTGGTGCCAATGAAACAATCTTCATGTATTGCTTGTCACGCAATTCACGCGCAACAGGACCAAATACACGAGTCCCTTTCATTTCACCACCTGCGTTCAATAATACACATGCGTTGTCGTCAAATCTGATGTATGAACCATCAGGACGACGAACTTCTTTCTTTACTCGAACAACTACCGCTGTACTCACTTCACCTTTCTTCGCAGAACCTGCAGGAGTTGAATCCTTAACAGTTACTACGATCTTGTCACCTACGCTAGCGTATCTTCTCTTTGTACCTCCCAATACACGGATTACCAAAACCTCTTTGGCACCTGTATTGTCTGCTACTCTTAATCTTGATTCTGTTTGTACCATGATTATTTAGCTCTTTCGATAACTTCAACAACTCTCCAGTTCTTAGTCTTTGAGAGCGGTCTAGTTTCCATAATTCTTACTGTGTCCCCAGTGTTACAGTCGTTTGCCTCATCATGAGCATGGAATTTGCTCGTGAACTTTACGAACTTACCGTACTTAGGGTGCTTTACTTTACGCTCGACCTTCACTACAACCGACTTATCCATCTTGTTGCTAGCTACTACGCCGATACGCTCTTTACGCAAGTTTCTTGTATTCTCCATGATACTTATTCTTCTGCTGAGCGAGAGCTCAATTCAGTGCTCAAACGAGCAATAATTCTTCTAGCTACACGAATCTGTAAAGGGTTCTCAAGAGGACTCAACGTGTGAGTCAACTTCATATTCGTATAGTTTGCTTTTTCTTCAGCAAGACGCTCTGCCAATTCAGCAGTGGTCAATTCTTTAATCTCGTTGTACTTCATGACTTACTAAATATTAGCCTTGTAGATCTCTACGGATTACAAACTTGGTACGTACCGGAAGCTTTTGAGCTGCAAGACGCAATGCCTCTTGTGCTACTTCTAGTGGAATACCGTCCATCTCAAACATGATACGACCTGGTTTAACAACTGCAGCATAGTATTCTACACCACCTTTACCTTTACCCATACGTACCTCTAATGGTTTCTTCGTGATTGGCTTGTCAGGGAAAATGCGAATCCACATCTGACCTTCACGCTTCATGTAACGAGTAGCTGCAATACGAGCTGCCTCAATCTGACGAGCAGTGATCCACTTAGAGTCCAATGACTTTAATCCGTAAGAACCATAAGTCAATTGAGCACCACGCTGAGCGTTTCCTTTCATACGGCCTTTAAAGACCTTTCTATGCTTTGTGCGTTTTGGCTGTAACATCTCTTACTATTATTTGCGGTTGTTGCGCTTTCCACGACCACGGCCACCACCAGACTTAGTAGTACCTAGCTGGTTGCTTAGATCGCGCTTACCATAAACTTCACCTTTCATGATCCACACCTTGATACCAAGACGACCGTAAGTCGTATGTGCTTCACTCAGGTGATAATCAATATCTGCACGGAATGTACTCAATGGAGTACGTCCGTCCTTGTACATTTCAGAACGAGCCATCTCAGCACCATTTACACGACCAGAGATCAATACTTTGATTCCTTCAGCACCCATACGCATTGCAGCGCTGATTGCCATTTTAATCGCACGACGGTGGCTTACACGACCCTCAATCTGACGAGCAATTGAATCTGCTACAAGCTTTGCATCTAATTCTGGACGCTTAATCTCGTAGATGTTGATCTGAACTTCCTTTCCAGTAAGTTTTTTCAACTCTTCTTTCAACTTGTCTACCTCTTGTCCACCTTTACCAATGATTACACCTGGACGAGCAGTTGTAATGGTAACTGTTACAAGACGCAGAGTGCGCTCGATGATGATTCTACTGATGCTCGCCTTCGTTAGACGTGCGTACAAGTAATTTCTAATCTTGGCATCCTCAGCGATTTTTTCGCCATAATTACGACCGCCATACCACTGGCTGTCCCAGCCACGGATGATACCTAGTCTATTGCCAATAGGGTTGGTTTTTTGTCCCATCTTTCCCTGATTATGATTCTTTACTACCTACGATTAATGTCACATGGTTGCTACGCTTGCGAATGCGGTGCGCACGACCTTGTGGAGCAGCCTGGATACGCTTAAGCATACGGCCTCCATCAACATTAATCTCTTTAACTACCAACCCAGCCTCTTCTAGATTCGCTCCTTCGTTTTTCGCTTGCCAGTTCGCAATCGCGCTTAGCAAGAGTTTTTCCAAACGGATTGAAGCTTCCTTCGGGCTGTACTTCAAGATGGCCAATGCCTTCTCAACCTCTACGCCACGAATCTGGTCTGCAACCAAACGCATTTTACGCGGAGACGTTGGGCAATCGTTAAGCTTGGCAATCGCAATTGCTTTCTTCGCTGCCTTGAGCGCTTCAGCTGCTTGTCTTTTTCTAGCTCCCATCTCTATTATTTCTTATTCTTACCGTGACCGCGGAAGTTACGCGTCGGTGAAAATTCACCCAGTTTATGACCTACCATGTTTTCAGTCACATATACTGGTACAAATGTTTTTCCATTGTGAACACCAATTGTCTGACCAACGAAATCCGGAGAAATCATTGAAGCGCGTGACCAAGTTTTGATCACTGTGTTCTTTCCACTTTCTACATTAGCTAGAACTTTCTTTTCTAGTTTGTAGTGGATATAAGGTCCTTTTTTAAGCGAACGTGCCATATACTTTCAGATTATTTCTTTCTACGTTCGATGATATACTTATTAGTAGCCTTCTTCGGCGCACGAGTTTTGTAACCCTTAGCAGGAATACCGTTGCGCGAACGTGGGTGACCCCCTGACGCACGGCCTTCACCACCACCCATTGGGTGATCAACCGGATTCATAACTACACCACGAACACGTGGGCGACGACCTTGCCATCTGCTACGACCAGCTTTACCGCTAACTTGAAGCATGTGCTCCGAGTTACTTACGGTACCAATAGTAGCCATACAAGTAGTGAGGATCATACGAGTCTCACCTGAAGGCAACTTCACAATTGCATACTTACCCTCACGAGCAACAAGCTGCGCGAAAGTACCAGCAGAACGAGCAATGATAGCTCCCTGACCTGGACGCATTTCAATGTTAGAGATAATGGTACCTAGTGGGATATCGGCGAGGTACAATGCGTTACCTACTTCTGGAGCAGCGCCTTGACCACTAGCGAGTGAATCACCAACTTTAACACCATTAACAGCAACAGAGTAACGCTTCTCACCATCAGCATATACCAATAACATTAGGTACGCTGAACGTAGCGGATCGTACTCAATTGCTTTTACGGTAGCAGGCACGCCAAACTTGTCGCGCTTAAAGTCTACTGAACGAACTTTTTGCTTATGACCACCACCAACATAACGCATGGTCATGCGTCCTTGGTTGTTACGGCCACCACTCTTGGTTTTACCTTTTACAAGGTTCTTCTCAGGTTTCGCTGCCGTAACTTGCTCAAAGTCATTGACCACGCGGAAACGCTGCCCAGGAGTAATCGGTTTTAATTTCTTTACACCCATTGGATTTAAATATTACCGTATAGATCGATTGTTTCACCGCTTACTACCTTCACTAAGGCTTTTTTGTAAGCAGGCTTTCTACCGCGTACCAAACCAGCTTTTGTATACTTGGTTTGGAACTTAGCAGGCACAATCGCAGTGCGTACGGTTTCAACATTAACACCGTAGAACTCCTCTACGGCTTTCTTAATTTCAACTTTATTAGCAGAACGAGCTACCTCAAAAGCGTACACATTTAAGTCTTCGCTTTGTGCGGTTGCTTTCTCTGTAATGATTGGTTTAATCAGAATACTCATAGCTCAATTAGCTTAAAATAGCTGTTACTTTCTCAACCGCACCCTCCGACATCACTACTGCTGAAGCATTCATAATATCGTAAGTACTTAATTCTGAACAGTTTACAACTTTAACCCCTGTTAGATTGCGGGATGACAAATATACATTTTTATCGTAATCACCTACTACGAATAATGACTTTTTCTCATTGAGGCCCAATGCACTAAGCACTGACAAGAATGACTTGGTCTTTGGAGCTTCGAACGTAAAGTTCTCAACTACAGTAAGAGCATCACCCTTAGCTTTCATCGAAAGTGCTGAACGGCGAGCCAATTGCTTCACCTTTTTATTCAACTTAAAGCCATAGTTACGAGGACGCGGACCAAATACAGTACCACCACCACGCTGGATAGGAGAACGCATAGAACCTGCACGAGCGCCTCCAGTACCTTTCTGCTTGTGGTGCTTTTTAGTCGTACGATTGATCTCGCCTCTTTCCTTAGACTTGTGAGTCCCCTGACGCGCATTAGCCAAGAACTGCTTTACGTCCAAGTAAATGCTGTGCTCATTCGGCTCTACGCCAAATACAGAAGCGTCTAACTTAACGCTTTTGCCGGTTTCTTTACCGTTGATATCTACTACCTTGAATTCCATTACTTCTCAATAATTACAGTTGAATTCTTAGCTCCAGGAACGGAACCTTTAACTACGAGCAAGTTTTTCTCTGCATCTACTTTCAAAACCTGTAGGTTCTGCACTTTTGCACGCTTGCCACCCATGCGACCAGCCATACGCATACCCTTGAATACGCGCGATGGATCTGAACCCGCACCAATCGAACCCGGTGCACGTAGACGGTTGTGCTGACCGTGAGTCGCCTGACCCACACCCGCAAAGCCGTGACGCTTTACTACACCTTGGAAACCTTTACCCTTAGAAGTACCGACAACATCTACGAAGCCGCCCTCCTCGAATAAATCAACAGTGAGCACTTGACCCAACTGCAGCTCCCCATCGAAGTCTGTGAATTCTACTAGTTTTCTCTTGGCAGAGGTACCTGCTTTTTGTACGTGCCCTTTCAATGCTTTAGAGGTATTCTTATCCTTTGCCTCTCCCCAACCTAGTTGGATAGCATTGTAACCATCGACATCTTCAGTTTTCACCTGAGTAACTACACATGGACCTACTTCTAGTACAGTACATGGCAAGTTCTTACCCTCTGGGCTGAAAATGCTGGTCATTCCGACTTTTTTACCAATTAATCCTGGCATGTTTTCTGGAATTTAATGTTTTAGTCTACTGTTAGACCTTGATTTCTACTTCTACACCACTCGGCAACTCTAACTTCATCAAAGCGTCAATGGTCTTTGACGAAGAAGAGTAGATATCCAACAGACGCTTATAATTGCTCAGTTGGAACTGCTCGCGTGATTTCTTGTTTACGTGTGGTGAGCGGAGCACCGTGTAAATGCGCTTGTTCGTTGGCAACGGAATAGGACCGTTAACAACTGCGCCGGTACTCTTCACAGTCTTAACAATCTTCTCAGCAGACTTATCTACTAAGTTGTGATCGTAAGATTTAAGCTTGATGCGAATTTTTTGACTCATTGTAGTCTATTATTAAGCTTTTGATTCTTCAATTACTTTCTCTGAAATGTTCGATGGTGTTTCTGCGTAGTGCGAGAACACCATAGTAGATGCAGCACGACCAGAACTCAACGTACGCAATGTTGTCACGTAACCGAACATTTCTGATAGAGGTACATCCGCCTTAATAACCTTGGCGTTGTTACGATCAGACATGTCATTTACTTGACCACGACGACGATTCAAATCACCAACGATATCACCCATATACTCTTCTGGAGTAACTACCTCTAGCTTCATGATTGGCTCCATGATAACCGGATTAGCTTTCTTTGCGCTTTCTTTGAAACCGAGCTTAGCTGCCAATTCGAAAGACAACTGATCAGAATCCACAGGGTGGAAAGAACCGTCTTTCAAAACAACCTTCACAGAATCAACATTAAAGCCAGCCAATGGACCATTAACCATCGCCGCCTTGAAGCCGCTCTCAACCGAAGGCACAAATTCACGTGGAACGTTACCACCCTTAATTTGGTTTACGAATTGAAGACCTTCACCTTCAAAGTCAGCATCAACTGGAGAAATATCGAAGATGATATCTGCGAATTTACCACGACCACCCGTTTGCTTCTTGTAAACCTCACGGTGGTTAGCAGTGCCGTTCAAGGCTTCTTTGTACTCAACTTGTGGCTCACCTACGTTCACCTCAACCTTGAATTCACGTCTCATACGATCAATCAAGATATCCAAGTGAAGCTCACCCATACCTGAGATAATCGTTTGTCCTGAAGCTTCGTCAGTTTGAACACGGAAGGTTGGATCTTCTTCAGATAGTTTTGCTAAAGCAGTACCCATCTTATCTACATCCGCCTTTGATTTAGGCTCAACCGCGATACCAATAACTGGCTCTGGGAAGGTCATGGACTCAAGTACGATCGGTGCTTTCTCGTCACAAAGCGTATCACCAGTACGGATATCTTTGAAACCTACACCGGCACCGATATCACCAGCTGTAATCTGATCGATCGGCTGTTGCTTGTTGGAATGCATTTGGAAGATACGAGAGATACGCTCTTTTTTACCTGAACGAGTGTTCTTAACGTAAGAACCTGCATCAAGCGCACCAGAGTAAACGCGGAAGAAACACAAACGACCAACGAACGGGTCAGTTGCAATCTTAAATGCCAAAGCAGAAAATGGTTCCTCCACAGAAGGCTTGCGTGAATCCGCATCGCCTGTATCTGGGTTTGTACCTTCAATTGCTTCTACATCTAATGGAGACGGCAAGTAACGCATCACTGCGTCCAACATAGCCTGAACACCTTTATTCTTAAATGCAGAACCACACATCATAGGAATGATGCTCATATCAATAGTTGCAGCACGCAGTGCAGCAATGATCTCATCTTCAGTAATGCTGTCCTCGTCCTCGAAGAATTTCTCCATCAAGTTCTCGTCGTATTCAGCAACGGCTTCAATAAGTTCAGCACGCTTCTCGTCTACAGTATCTACTAGATCGCTAGGAATTTCGATTTCTTCGTAAGTCATCCCCATATCCTCTTCATTCCAAACGATGGCTTTCTTGCTGATCAAATCAACCACACCTTTGAAATCCATTTCGTCACCAATTGGCACTTGAAGAGCAACTGGGTTACCACCCAACATTTCTTTTACCTGACGACAAACATTGAAGAAGTCAGAACCTTGACGATCCATTTTATTCACGAAACCTAGACGTGGCACACGGTACTTGTCCGCTTGACGCCATACCGTTTCAGATTGTGGCTCAACACCATCAACCGCCGAGAACAATGCAACAACACCGTCCAATACACGCAATGAACGCTCTACCTCCACGGTAAAGTCAACGTGTCCAGGAGTATCAATAATATTAATCGCATATGTCTTACCAGCGTACGGCCACTCACAGTGCGTAGCCGCTGAAGTAATGGTAATACCACGCTCTTGCTCTTGCTCCATCCAGTCCATGGTTGCAGCACCATCGTGTACCTCACCAATCTTGTGACTTACACCAGTGTAGTAAAGAATACGTTCAGTAGTAGTGGTCTTACCCGCATCAATGTGTGCTGCAATTCCAATATTACGTGTGTACGTTAAGTCTCTATTTCCTTTTGCCATGATTTCGTCTATTAGAATCTAAAGTGAGAGAATGCTTTATTTGCTTCAGCCATACGGTGTACCTCAGTACGCTTCTTGACTGCAGCACCTTCTTCCTTCGAAGCTGCAATGATTTCTGCAGCTAATTTCTGTGCCATTGAACGTTCGTTACGGCCACGAGCGTAAGTGATCATCCATTTCATACCTAGGGTGATTTTACGGTCTGGACGTACTTGCATCGGAATTTGGAAGTTTGCACCACCTACACGACGTGAGCGGACCTCTACGTGTGGCATCACATTGTTGAGTGCCTCTTTCCATACTTCTAGGCCACTGCTCTCTGTTTTTTCAGAAACAATGTCAATAGCATCATAAAAGATGTTGAAGGCGATAGACTTTTTACCGTCCAACATCAAATTGTTTACAAAACGAGTTACCAGCGTATCGTTGAACTTTGGATCCGGTAGTAACGGGCGTTTTTTAGCTCTTGCTTTTCTCATGAGTTCTTATCTAGAAGTGTGTTTATTTCTTTGGTTTCTTAGCACCGTACTTGGAGCGACGCTGAGTTCTTCCGTCTACACCGGCTGTATCGAGGGCTCCACGAACAATGTGGTAGCGAACCCCGGGAAGATCTTTAACACGACCACCACGAACAAGCACAATACTGTGTTCTTGTAGGTTGTGGCCTTCTCCTCCGATGTAGGCATTAACTTCATTTCCATTTGATAGACGCACCCTTGCCACTTTACGCATCGCCGAGTTTGGTTTTTTCGGCGTCGTTGTGTAGACACGAGTACATACACCCCTGCGTTGTGGGCAGGAATCCAGCGCAGCAGATTTACTCTTTTGTTTGATCTGTTTGCGACCTTTTCTTACAAGCTGTTGAATCGTTGGCATACGTACCTTTTGATTTCTAGTTTATTCCAATAATCAGTTACCCCATTTTTTGGGGACTGCAAATGTAGTGATATTATCTCCAGAACCAAACCCCTGTGTATTAAAATAATCGGCTCGTTCTGAAATAATTACGTAGGGTGTTGAAAAGAGGTCGAAAATTACCCGATTAGGTGTTGGACTTGTACTTGTTTTAACGTTCCAGAAAAGTACCTTTGTTGACTGTCCAATTTAACAGCATTCCCTTTGGCACATTTTCTCGATCAATTAAACGATGCGCAGCGCAAAGCAGCGGAGCAAACTGAGGGGCCAGTTATGGTCATAGCCGGCGCTGGCTCTGGAAAAACACGTGTTCTGACTTACAGAATTGCGTACCTTTTAGAAAAAGGTGTCGATGCTTTCAACATCCTTTCTTTGACCTTTACTAATAAGGCTGCAAGAGAGATGAAAGAACGTATTGGCAAGCTAGTAGGTGAGAGCGAAGCGAAGAATCTATGGATGGGAACTTTTCACAGCATATTTGCACGCATCCTAAGAATAGAGGCAGAGAAATTAGGTTACCCAACGAATTTTACCATTTACGATGCGGACGACAGTAAAAAAGTTATCTCTAACATTATTAAAGAGAGAAATTTAGACAAGGATATCTACAAGGCCAAATCTGTTGCAGGTCGTATCTCTTCACTTAAAAATAACTTGATTACACCGAAAGCATACTTCCAAAACGGAGAACTTCAGGCACAAGACAGCTCTGCAAAAATGCCTATGTTTGGAGAGATCTACCAGGCATATACCGAGAGGTGTTTTCGAGCCGGATGCATGGACTTCGATGATTTGCTATTGAAGACCAATGAACTGATGTACAAGTTTCCCGATGTCCTGGCGAAGTACCAGAACAGGTTTAAGTACATTTTGGTTGACGAGTATCAGGATACCAACCACAGTCAATACCTCATCGTCAAGGCGCTAGCTGCGAAATATGAGAACATATGTATTGTGGGTGACGACGCACAATCTATTTACGCATTCCGCGGCGCTAACATTCGCAACATTCTGAACTTCCAAAAGGATTATCCAGATACGAAACTGTTCAAGCTTGAGCAGAATTACCGCTCCACCAAAAACATTGTTCAGGCGGCAAACAGCATCATTGAAAAGAATAAAGATCAAATACAGAAAAACGTCTGGACGCAGAATAGCGGCGGAGAGAAGATTGTAGTCCACAAGAGTATTTCAGATACCGACGAGGGCAATTACATCGCTACGAATGTCTGGCAGACTGCCATGAACGAAGGCGCAAAACACGACGACTTCTGTATACTTTACCGGACCAATGCGCAGAGTAGAAGTTTCGAAGATGCCTTGCGTAAAAAGAATATTCCCTACAAAATTTATGGGGGATTGAGCTTTTACCAGCGCAAAGAGATTAAAGACGTTTTGGCGTATCTAAGACTCGTGATCAATCCAAAAGACGAAGAAGCCTTTAGAAGAGTTATTAATTACCCTGCTAGAGGGATTGGAGCAACTACTTTGGCCAAGTTAACCTTAGCTGCTGAAGCACAAGGGATATCTCTTTGGGAGGTTTGCGAACGTTTACAGAGTATACCAACAGGACTGAATAATCCTACGCAAAAGAAGATTAGCGATTTTGCAGTGCTTATCAATTCCTTCGCCGTTTTAGCAAAGCAACACGATGCTTTTGATGTTGTAGCACATGTTGCAAAAAGTGTGGGATTGATCAAAGTACTTGGCGAAGACAAGACCCCAGAGGGTGTGACTCGGTATGAGAACGTACAAGAATTATTGAACGGTATAAAGGACTTCACCGAGCAACAAAAGGAATTGGCCGAGGGCGATCCTTCATTGGCAAACTTCTTATCCGATGTTGCACTATTAACAGACCGTGATAATGAGGTCGACGATGGAACTCCCAAAGTGAGTATGATGACCATCCACTTGGCTAAGGGGTTGGAATTTCCATATGTCTACATTGTTGGCCTTGAAGAGAACCTCTTTCCTAGTATGATGAGCAGCGGAAGCAGAAGCGAGCTCGAAGAGGAGCGTCGTTTGTTCTATGTCGCCTTAACACGAGCGGAGAAAAGAGCCCATTTAACATATGCACATACAAGGTACCGCTGGGGCAAGCTTATTGACTGTGAACCTTCTCGGTTTATCGATGAAATCGATGAAAAATACCTCGAAATTAAGGTCCCAGAATTTTCCCCGACGAGTTTTAGTTCTCCAGCACTTAATAACGCATTTGGTGCTCCAACGAGCGGAAATAACCGAAGTACAACAGTGTACCAAGGCAAAAATTCCAATTGGGGCAAACCTGCCCGGTCGCAGAAAAAGAGTGCCAACATCGGACCGGGTGCCGGTGCCGCAAAAAAGCCTACCTTGAGGGGCAAAACGCTCACACCGATAAATAATACCGGTACGGGTACAATGAGTGGTGATTTTCTTAAGCCACATGAATTGCACGAAGGCAAGCGTGTGGTCCACGGCCGTTTTGGTTTAGGGACCGTTGTACGCATGGAAGGCGAAGGCGCTGACGCCAAAGCCATCATCAACTTCGACAATGCCGGAGAAAAAAGATTGTTACTAAAATTCGCTAAGGTCAGCGCGGTCTAAGCGAAGATTTTAAGTTATTGAGACTATGGAATACAACACGGACAGAACCCAACTGAAAATACCTGAGTACGGCAGAAACGTACAACGTATGGTGGACTACTGTTTGACTATCGAAGATAAAGAGCACCGCAGCAAGGTGGCGCAGAGTATCATTGATGTGATCGGGAATTTGAATCCGGCGATCCGCGATGCTCCAGATTACGCACACAAGCTTTGGGATCATTTGTTCATTATGTCCGATTTTGAATTGGACGTTGATAGCCCATACCCTATTCCAACCGCTGAAAGCTTCGTTGGGCTTCCCGATGAAGTGTCCTACCCACAAAAATCGCGTCGTTTCCGTCATTATGGTTCAATCGTAAAGAACATGATTGGCCATGCTCTGCAACTTGAGGAGGGCGAAGAAAAAGACGCTTTGGTTTACGGCGTCGCCTACGCGATGAAGCGCAATTACCTCAAGTACAATAAAGACACAGTAAGCGATGCCACTATTCTTAGCGATTTGGCTGAAATGTCTGAGGGTAAATTGAAGCTTGGGGAGTTTGACTTGCCTCACGAAAAAGCTTTTGGCATTACGCAAGCCGAGCGCAAACAAGGCCAGAACAACCGCAAAAAGAAAAACAAGAAAAGGAGATACTAATACATGGGAACATTTAAGATTACCGGAGGAAAAAAACTCAACGGAACCATCACGCCTCAAGGGGCTAAAAATGAAACCTTACAGATCCTCTGTGCAGTCTTACTGACCCCTGAGGAAGTACGCATCACTAATATTCCGGACATCGTAGATGTTAACAAGCTTATCGACCTCTTAGGCGATTTGGGTGTCTATGTGAAGAAAAACGGTCACGGTGATTATACTTTCAAAGCGGAAAATGTCAACCTCGACTATTTGACCTCTGATACATTTAAGCAGAAAGGCGCAAGTCTCCGGGGATCCATCATGATCGTTGGACCGTTGTTGGCTAGATTCGGCAAAGCTTACATTCCAAAACCGGGCGGTGATAAAATTGGCCGGAGAAGATTAGATACACACTTCTTGGGCTTCCAGAAGTTGGGGGCAAAATTCAACTACGACAGCAAAGACAGTTTCTACAGTGTAGATGCTTCACAGCTCACCGGAACGTATATGCTACTTGACGAAGCATCTGTAACGGGTACTGCAAACGTGGTTATGGCTGCTGTAATGGCAAAAGGAAAAACGACCATTTATAATGCAGCTTGCGAGCCTTACCTGCAGCAATTGTGTAAGATGCTCGTTCGCATGGGTGCAAAGATTGACGGTATCGGCTCTAACATGCTTCATATAGAAGGGGTAACAGAGCTGGGCGGAACAGACCACCGCATTTTACCGGACATGATAGAGATTGGATCTTGGATTGGCCTTGCGGCGATGACTGGATCAGATATCACCATCAAGGACGTAAGCTATCCCGACCTCGGAATCATCCCTACCGTTTTCCGTCGCCTGGGTATTCATACAGAACTTATAGGTGATGATTTACGCGTTCCTGCGCACGATCATTACGAAATAGAGAGCTTCATCGACGGATCCATTATGACCATAGCTGATGCGCCATGGCCAGGGTTTACCCCCGATCTGTTAAGTATTATCCTGGTTACTGCCACGCAAGCTCGAGGGTCGGTACTAATTCACCAAAAGATGTTCGAATCGCGTCTATTCTTTACTGATAAGTTGATCGATATGGGTGCACAAATCATTCTTTGTGACCCTCACCGTGCGACTGTCATTGGTCTAGACAAACAAAGTCCTTTACGTGCAACAACTATGACATCTCCTGATATTCGTGCGGGGGTTAGCTTGTTGATTGCGGCTTTGAGTGCAGAAGGAACTTCTACCATACACAACATTAATCAGATTGACCGAGGCTACGAGAACATCGACGGAAGATTGAAAGCACTCGGTGCTGAAATCGTTAGATTGTAAGCCTGAAAAGCAACATACTTATCATGAAAAAAGTATCCCTAATCATCAGCAGCTTTGCACTGCTTTTAACTGCAGCTATATTTACCAGCGCCCAGAACAATTACAGCGATGCCATTGCTGCTCCTGCGGAGCAAATGGCAACGTTGAGTATCGGAGATAAAGCACCAGAAATTGCCATGCGCGATCCGCAAGGCAACATCCGAAAACTATCAGATCTAAAAGGCAAGATCGTCCTCATCGACTTTTGGGCATCATGGTGTCGCCCGTGTCGTATGGAGAATCCTAATGTAGTTCGCACCTACGGACAATACAAAGACGCTGCGTTCAAAAACGGCGATGGTTTTGAGGTTTTCTCAGTTAGCCTAGATCGAGATAAATCGGCTTGGGAGAAAGGTATTTCACAAGATAAATTGGTTTGGGAAAACCATGTTAGCGACTTGCAGTTTTGGAGAAATGCTGCTGCACGTACCTACAATGTGAACTCTATTCCGGCGACCTTCTTGATTGACGGTGACGGAATTATCATCAAGAAAAACCTAAGAGGTAAAGCCCTAGAGAATACGCTAGCTTCTTTGAAGCGCTAAGATATTTTGACTTCAATGTCAAATTAAGGGCGCCGGCGATGCCGGCGCCCTTTTTTATGCGGTATTTTTGCGCACCGCTGACACCTTGTCAGCGGTGCGCTTAATGGCGAACATTTTGCATTAATAGAAAGAAAATAGCCCTAAATTCTAGATACATGTCAGAAAAAGAAGCAACCACAGGCGAGGAATTGCACGAAGAAAACAACGTTGAACAAAGTACTGAAAGCACTGAGGATACTATCGTTGAGCAAGATCCGGTAGCTAAACTTGAAGACGAGGTAAAAGACTTGAAAGACCAGAATTTACGTCTGTATGCGGAATTCGAAAACTTCCGCAGAAGAACTGCGAAAGAGCGTCTAGAGCTCATGGAGAGTGCAAACAAAGACACTTTAACAGCCATGTTGCCAGTTCTTGATGATTTCGAGAGAGCATTGAAAAATACCGAAGAGACAGAAGCAAACGCAGCGGTATTAGAAGGATTAAAATTGATCCAAAATAAGCTTACGGAGACACTAAAAGGCAAAGGCCTTAACGCCATGGAAAGCACTATCGGCAAAGTGTTCGACGTAGAAGAAATGGAAGCTATTACGCAGATTCCAGCGCCAACTCCAGATATGGACGGAAAAGTCATAGATGAAGTAGAGAAGGGATATAAGATTGGCGAAAAGGTGATTCGCTTTGCCAAAGTAGTAGTAGGTAAAGGAGCATAAGATGGCAAAACGCGATTTCTACGACGTATTAGGAGTGAGCAAGAGCTCAAGCCAAGACGAGATTAAGAAAGCTTACCGCAAGGTGGCCTTGAAGTATCACCCGGATAGAAACCCGGACGACAAAGAGGCCGAAGACAAATTCAAAGAAGCCGCAGAGGCATACGATGTCCTTGGTAATGAGGAGAAGCGTCGCAAATACGACCAGTTCGGTCACCAAGCCTTCGGTGCTGGCGCCGGCGGTGGCGGTTTCCACGGTAACATGAACGACATCTTCGACATGTTCGGAGACATCTTCGGCGGCGGAGGTGGTGGCGGATTCGGTGGTGGATTCGGCGGGTTCGGTGGTGGCGGCGGTCAAAGACGCCAAGCGAAAGGATCAAACCTACGCATCAAGGTGAAGATGACCTTGGAGGAAATTGCCGACGGCGTTGAGAAAAAGATAAAAATTCGTCGTGCAAAAGTTGCCGACGGCGTAACGTTCAAGACGTGTACGACGTGTAACGGTGCCGGTCAAGTACAGCAAGTAACCAATACTATTTTGGGCCAGATGCGCACTGCGGCAACCTGTTCATCGTGTAACGGGGCAGGTAAAACGGTGGACCAAAAACCGAGCGGCGTAGGTTCAGACGGACTTGAGCGTAAAGAGGAAGTCGTTGCTGTTAAGATTCCAGCCGGTGTGCAAGACGGCATGCAATTGCGTGTAGGTGGCAAAGGGAATGAAGCTTTAGGTGGAGTGCCTGGGGACCTCATTGTGCTCATTGAAGAAGTACCTCACGAATCTTTGACTAGAGATGGCGAGAACTTGCATTACGAATTAACCATGAGCTTCCCTGAAGCTGCACTCGGTACGAGTGTTGAGATTCCTACGGTAAGTGGTATAGTTAAGATCAATATTGATAAGGGTACACAGCCGGGTAGAATTCTTCGACTGAAAAATAAAGGTTTACCTAGTGTTCAAGGTTACGGACGGGGAGATCAACTGATTCATATCAATGTTTGGGTGCCTAAGAACCTGAGCAATGACGAGAAGAAAGCGTTAGAAAAACTTAAAGAGAGCAAGAACTTCGAACCTAATCCAGGAAAGTCTGATAAGGGCTTCTTCGATCGAGTCAAAGAGATGTTCTCATAACCGAGTATTTTATATCTTCAAACTCCTGTCCAATGTGACGGGAGTTTTTGTACTATCCCTACCTATAAGACGCTGCCAAGGCGAACAATGAACGTATGATAAGAGCAGAAAATGTCACCAAACAGTATGGACCAAAGGTTGCACTGGGCGGAATAAATTTGAACATTCCCAAGGGAAGCATTTATGGACTTCTGGGACCAAACGGCGCCGGAAAGACGTCCTTTATTCGCATCATGAATCAGATCACTGCACCGGATAGTGGCACGGTTTATTTCGGCGATAGGGAGCTCGCTCCAAACGATATTGCTCGCATCGGCTATCTTCCTGAAGAGCGCGGTCTGTATAAAAAGATGAAAGTGGGTGAACAGGTGCTTTACCTTGCCAAGCTAAAGGGGTTGAGTGCCACTGAAGCTAAGAGCAGGGCGAAAGATTGGTTTGTCCGTTTAGAAATGGAAAGCTTTTGGGAAAAAAAGGTGGAAGATTTGAGTAAGGGTATGGCGCAGAAGGTGCAGTTTGTCACTACGGTGTTGCACAAGCCGGAACTGCTGATTTTTGACGAGCCTTTCACCGGTTTTGATCCGATCAATACCAATCTCATTAAAAAAGAAATTAAACGACTCAATAAGGAGGGCGCCACAGTGATATTCTCTACCCACCGTATGGAAAGTGTGGAAGAAATATGTGATTATATCGGACTGATCAACCAAGGCGAAGTCATGGTTGAAGGACCGTTGCTTGATATCCGGAGGCATTATATGAACGGCACCTATGCCTTCACTACTAAAACTGAACAGACGTTCGCAGGTTTGAATGTTTTATCTCGCGACCACCAACACACAGGTTACACGACAACTATTAAATCGGACCAGTACCCAAGCGGCATCATTCAAGAGTTGGCCAGCAGCAATGAGCTTCTAGGATTCGAAGAAGTGCTGCCGAGCGTAAGCGACGTTTTTATTGACATCGTTCAAAACGGACCTAAACCTAAAGACTCATGAACAGCCCTATCCTACTGATTATACAGCGTGAGTTTTTGACTCGAGTACGCAAAAAGACCTTCCTCTTAATGACGTTGCTGGCGCCCGTATTGCTGGCAGCAGTAATGATCGCGCCTGGACTTTTGGCATCGATGCCTGAGGAGGACAAGACCATCCTTGTATTGGACGAACCTTCCATCCTATTGCCCGAAGAAGGTACTGCGCAATTTGCACTGGAATATTTGAATCCGGGCGAATTCGATTTAGAATTGGCCAAGCAATTCCTTAGAGAAAGTGATAAGGATGCACTCTTGTATATCCCAGCAGGAAACGGCTGGGACCCAGATTTTATCAAGAAAAACATACTGCTCTACGGCAAGGAAGATATTGGCATCGACCTTCAACGCTTTATTGAACGCCAGCTAGAGGAAAAGATCAACAACCAAAAACTCATTCAACAGGGCGTGGATCCTGAAGTGGTCACACAAACCAAAACGCAGGTGAGTGTAAAGAGCTTCACCTTGGGCGAAGAGGAAGGCAATGAGGAAACCAGTGCTACTCCATTAAAGATGGGACTGGGATACATCGCCGGTATTTTGATTTACTTCTTCATTTTCTTCTATGCGGTTCAGGTGATGCGCGGAGTAATTGAGGAGAAAACCAGCCGCATTGTGGAAGTGATTATCTCAAGCGTGCGTCCTCGCCAACTGATGATGGGTAAAATCCTTGGTATCGGTTTAGTAGGTGTGGTCCAATTCCTTATCTGGGTCATCCTTTCGGGTACCATCTATACCGTCGTAAGCACCTTCATCTACCCAGAAATTTTCGCTCAGCAAGTCCCAATGGGGCCTGATGCACCAGATCTTAGTCAGGTCGATCAAGGAAATATCTTCGCCATGATTAACAGCATCAACTTCCCCGTTGTTTTGAGTGGTTTTGTGTTCTATTTCTTCGGTGGTTACTTCCTCTACAGCGCACTTTTTGCAGCATTAGGCTCGGCTATCGATCAAGAAGCGGATAGCCAACAGTTCATGCTGCCTGTAACTGCTCCAATGATCATCGCCATTACTACCGCAACGAATATTGTGCAAGATCCAAACGGACCTATAGCCTTTTGGATGAGCATGATTCCTTTGACCTCACCCATCTCGATGATGATTCGCCTTCCATTCGGAGTGCCGATATGGCAAATGGCTTTGAGTGCGACCCTATTAGTGGGTACATTTTTTGGTGTTGTAGCGCTTGCCGGAAAGATCTACAGAGTAGGTATATTGATGTACGGTAAAAAGGTAACCTGGAAAGAATTGTATAAATGGTTGAAGTACTAGAAAATATCCAGCAATGGTTCACTGAATTCTTAAGTTATAGAATTTGGGCGACCGATTTTTTCAGACTTTCTGTAAAAAGTCTGCTTCAGGTGTTGTTGCTTCTCGCTTCGGCCCGTTATGGATTTTGGATACTAAACCGCATCATCATGCGCAGCAAAGCTGGCGAGCATTACGATGAAGGAAGACGATATACCATCCTGCAGATTTCTAAATACATCATCTACACAGTAGTTATTGTGGTTGCCCTGGAGACTGTTGGAGTGAAAGTCACCGCATTACTAGCCGCATCAACAGCACTTTTTGTTGGTTTGGGTCTGGGTCTACAAGATGCCTTCAAGGATCTCAGTTCGGGGGTCATTATACTCGTGGAACGCACCTTAAGTGTAGGCGATATTATCCAATTGGAAAATCAAATTGGAAAAGTTGAAGCAGTTGGGTTACGCACCACAACCGTTCGTACTCGCGATGATATTTTAATTATTGTACCCAATTCAAAATTGACCAACGAAACCGTCATCAACCTCACCCACAGCGAGGAGACGACCCGTTTTTCACTTACTGTTAGCGTGGCCTTTGGGAGCGACACAGATCAAGTAGCGAAGATCTTGTACGACATTGCGGCCACCCACCCACAGGCCGACGATAAAGAAGAACCCTTGGTACTACTGAAAGACTTCGGCGATAGTGCGTTGATTTTTGAATTGAACTTTTATACTAAAGACCTCTTCTTCGTAGAAAAAATAAAAAGCGACCTGCGATTCGCTATTGATAAAGAGTTCTTCAAAAACCAAATCATCATCCCATTCCCGCAGCGTACCGTTTGGAAAGGTCCTGAACGCGTTACTCAATTTGGGAATGGCATAGTTGGTGCAGGAGAGATTATGCCAGACGAAGAAAGCGAAAGGGATAACGGGGCCGTTTAAAGAATTACTATGAGCAAAATACTATTGATTGAAGACGAAGTAGCCATTCGTAGGGTACTAAAGAAAATTCTTCTCGAGGAGGACGCCAGCCACTCTATCCATGAAGCGGAGGACGGCAAAATGGCTATTGAGACTTTCGGAGAAGGGAATTGGGATTTGGTCTTCTGTGATATCAAGATGCCCCACAAGGACGGGGTGGAAGTACTGGAGCATATGATGAGCGTCAATCCAGACGTTCCCGTCATTATGATTTCTGGGCACGGCGATATAAACACTGCAGTAGATTGCTTGAAAAAAGGTGCATACGATTACCTGCCTAAACCTCCCGATCTCAACCGATTGTTGAGTACAGTAAGGAATGCATTAACGCAAAAAGAATTGGTCAGCGAAGTTAAAACTCTGAAAAAGCGCGTTAGCAAGAAATACAAGATGATTGGTGAAAGTGTCGGTATGCAGGAGCTGCGCGACATCATTGAAAAAGTAGCCCCGTCAGAAGCCCGCGTTCTTATTACCGGTCCTAACGGTTCGGGGAAAGAACTAGTGGCCCACCAAATTCACGAGCAGAGTCAGCGCAGTAAGAATCCAATGATTGAAGTGAATTGTGCAGCCATCCCTGCAGAATTGATAGAAAGTGAACTCTTTGGACATAAAAAAGGAGCTTTTACCGGTGCGCAGAAAGACCGCAAAGGAAAATTTGAGTTGGCCAACGGTGGAACCTTGTTTTTGGACGAGATCGGAGATATGAGCCTCAGCGCTCAGGCCAAAGTACTTCGTGCACTGCAAGAACATAAAATCACCCCGGTCGGTGGCGATAAAAGTATCAAGGTGGACGTTCGGGTATTGGCAGCGACCAACAAGGACCTGCGCAAGATGATTGACGACGGCAAGTTCCGTGAAGATCTGTACCACAGATTGGGCGTCATAGTCATGGAAGTTCCTGGACTCAATGCCCGTCGTGATGATATTCCGCTGCTTGCCGACCACTTCTTGAAGGCCATTGGCGAAGAATACGGTACTGCTCCAAAAGAAATTGATGCACAAGCCATTGCCGCTTTACAAGACTACGATTGGACCGGAAACATCCGTGAATTCCGTAACGTGATGGAGCGTCTCCACATTTTGAGCGGAAATCCGATCAGTAAATCGTGCGTAGATAAATTCGCGAGGAAATAAGCGTACTTTTGCTTCAAATAAAGAAGCACATGAGTTTCCCAAAATTTCTCGTAGCAGATAACACCGATAGCCCTGATGCTATTTTCATCGTACACACTGAATTTCCAGCATTCATCCTCAACCTAGAGAATGATGAGGTGAAGTGGTTGGACGACATCAGCGACGAAAACGAAGGTGATCTAACAAAAACGCTTGAAGGCCTCATCAGTGAAGCTGAGGATTTCTACCAACGCGAAGTCGACCGCTACAACCTCTAATGGTCTACCGCTGGGGTACATACAGTCAGCAGTATAAAATTAGCCTTAACCTTGCCTACCCGGTTGTCATAGGACAGCTTGGGCAAATCATGGTAAGCGTGGCCGATTCTATCATGGTCGGAAAGTTCCTCGGAACCATTCCACTTGCAGCCATTAGTCTTGCCGTATCGGTGCTTATCATTCCTATGGTATTTGCCATCGGCGTGGCCTATGGACTTACTCCATTAATCGCCGGGGCTGACGGTGAAGAAAACCCTGCTAAAGCCACGAAATATTTTAAAAACGGTCTCGTACTCAACAGTATCCTAGGCCTAATCATTTACGGCCTTATCGCCCTCTTCGCTGAAGGAGCACACTTGCTTGGCCAGGACGAACGTGTAGTTTCGGAAGCCCTACCCTACATTCATGTGGTCGGATTTTCCATTGTACCCATGATGAGCTTCTTCGCCTTCAAGCAATTTGCCGAAGGCCTGAGCGATACCAAAGCCGCTATGCGTGTGAGCTTGGCCGCCAACTTCCTAAATGTACTTTTAAACTACCCTCTTATTACGGGTTGGGGTCCGTTCCCAGAATTGGGGTTGATTGGTGCCGCAGTGAGCACATTGATTACTCGATTCCTCATGCTCGGCGCAATGGCGCTCTACATCCGTAAGAAGGAAAAATTCGCCCTCTATTGGTCGTTTTGGAGAGATTCTGAGGTGAATTGGCCCACCATTAAAGAAATCCTAGACATTGGTGTTCCAAGCGGATTGCAATATGTTTTTGAAGCCGGCGCCTTTGCCATGAGCGGCGTTATTGTAGGTATGATTGGACCCGTACAGCAAGCTGCGCATCAAATCGCATTGAACATTGCTTCGGTAAGTTACATGATGGTGAGCGGCCTAGGAGCTGCCGCAACCATTCGCATGGGCAACCAGTTGGGTCGAAAGGATTACCCCATGCTTCGCCTTGCAGGACAAAGTCTATTTCACCTGACCTTCTTCTTTATGCTGGTCACAATGACCTTGCTTATTCTCCTGCGTAATTTCCTGCCGCAATTTTACAGCTCAGATCCAGAGGTGCTCCAATACACCGCCGTATTGATGGTGGCCGCGGGAATATTCCAGATGCCCGACGGTATGCAAGCCACAGCGCTCGGTGCCCTACGTGGCATTAAGGATGTTAACATTCCTACCGTTGTAGCATTCTTCGCCTACTGGGTGATCGCGGTTCCTCTAGGTTATGTTTTGGGCATTCAATTTGACCAGGGTCCATTAGGCGTATGGATTGGGTTAACGGCAGGACTAGTAATAGCATCCATAGCCTTGTATTGGCGATTCCGACACAAAACCCTTCGCATGCACTAAGCGGCAATACCCGCACGCCTCAACAATGCATCCACTTT
Organism: Cryomorphaceae bacterium; assembly: GCA_013911625.1. The sequence continues at coordinate 32,654 of JACESW010000002.1, forward strand.
TGGATCTCGACCCCTAAATTTTTTAAAGAGCTCGTCCGGTGCTACGGTTCCTCCGCTAGAAAGAATTTCAGCAAATCCGTTCGCTGCAGCTTCGCTAAAGATGCCTTCCTCTTTGAAACGATCGAATGCATCCGCGTCGAGCACCTCGGCCCATTTGTAGCTGTAGTATCCAGCACTGTAGCCTCCTTGGAAAATATGGCTAAACGCTGTGGACGACAAGGTTCCCTCTACAGGTACGAAAAGCTGTGTATCGGCTGTTGCTGAACGTTCAAAATCGGCCACAGTGCCTTCCATAGGTTCGGTAAGTCCGTGGTAGGTCATATCGAGGTACCCAAAATTGAGTTGGCGCAGTGTAGCGTACCCTTCCATAAACTGCTGGCTTTCCACGATACGATCCACGTATTCCTTAGGCAGTAAGTCTCCCGTTTCATAATGCTTTGCAAACAAGGCCAATGCCTCCGGCTCGTAGCACCAGTTCTCTAAAATCTGAGACGGTAACTCTACAAAGTCCCAGTACACACTGGTTCCCGTTAGTGAAGGATAAGTACCCCGTGCCATCATCCCGTGCAAGGCATGACCAAACTCATGGAACAAGGTTGTAACCTCATTGAAAGTAAGCAACGAAGGCTTATCCGCAGTAGGTTTCGTGAAGTTACAGACGATGCTAATGTGTGGACGTACGACCTGCCCATCCAAGCTATACATGCTTCGATAACTCGTCATCCAGGCACCTGCTCGTTTCCCAGCACGCGGGAAAAAATCGGTATATAAGAGGCTTAAAAATTCACCGTCTTTATCATACACCTCATAGGCATCCACATCCTCGTGGTAGGTAGCGATACTTTCATTCTTTTTAAAACTCAATCCGTAAAGCTTGGCGCTGATGTCAAACACACCTGCCAATACATTCTCAATCTTGAAGTAAGGCTTGAGCAAGTTGTCGTCGAGATTCAATGTTGCTTTTTTAAGCTTCTCTGACCAGTATGAAAAGTCCCATGGCTTTACTTCGCCCGCATGACCAGCAGCACTCGCGAACTCTTGAACAGCTTTCAAATCCTTTTCAGCAGCGGGCTTGGCCAACGCTTTCAAATCATCCAAGAAGGACAATACTGTCTGT
>JACESW010000020.1 GCA_013911625.1 Cryomorphaceae bacterium
GTAATGGTCAAGAAGTACGCGGTTGCCTTCAAACTCCTTGAAGAGATTGATCACGTGGCGCTGTAGTTCTTCCTTATTGATGACAATCTTCATCCCTTGACCACCCAGTACATACGATGGACGCACCAGGATTGGGAAGCCTAGTTCATCAGAGATATCCAAAGCCTCATCAGCGTTTGTAGCTACATCAAATTTCGGATAAGGAATGTTGATGTCCTTCAGCAGTGTTGAGAATCGGCCCCTATCTTCTGCCAAATCCAAGGCCTCGTAAGAAGTACCGATAATTTCAATACCGTAACGGCTCATCTTCTCGGATAGTTTCAATGCCGTCTGACCGCCCAACTGAACGATCACACCACGAGGCTTCTCGTGAAGAATTATATCATAAATATGCTCCCAGAATACCGGCTCGAAATACAGCTTATCTGCAGTGTCAAAGTCTGTACTTACCGTCTCCGGGTTACAGTTGATCATGATAGTTTCGTAGCCTTCTTCGCGAGCACTCAAAACACCGTGTACACAGCTGTAATCAAATTCAATACCCTGACCAATACGGTTAGGACCGGAACCCAAAACGATGATTTTATCACGCTCAGTTACCTCACTTTCATTTTCAATGATCTCAACACCATCCGCAGTCACGTAAGGCATTTCGAAAGTTGAATAATAATAAGGCGTCTGCGCCGGGAACTCTGCAGCACAAGTATCTACAAGCTTCCACACACGCTTAATGCCGAGATCTGTTCTCTTTTGGTGTACCTCACTTTCCAAGGCACGAACCATGTGTGCAATTTGGCGATCTGCAAAACCCTTCATCTTCGCCTCTTGGATCAAATCCTTCGGTAGGCTCTCAAGGCTGTGCTTTTCGATACGCTCTTGTACTTTCGCTAGATCCTCAATCTCCTTCAAGAACCACATATCAATCTTCGTGATGTCGAAGATGGTACGCAGTGGAATGCCCATTTGGATGGCATCATAGAGAACGAACAAACGGTCAGACGAAGCATGTTCTAGTTTGTGCAAGATGGTGTCCTGATCCGTCAATCCTTTTCCGTCAGCACCTAAGCCGTTTCGCTTGATTTCAAGTGATTGCGCCGCTTTATGTAAGGCTTCTTGGAAGCTGCGGCCAATTCCCATAACCTCCCCTACGGCTTTCATCTGAATGCCTAGTCGCGTATCGGCGCCTTCGAATTTCTCGAAGTTCCAACGAGGGATCTTTACGATCACATAATCTAAGGTTGGCTCAAAGTATGCCGTCGTTGTTTTTGTGATCTGGTTCATCAGCTCATCCAATGTGTAACCGATAGCCATCTTGGCTGCAATCTTTGCGATAGGGTAACCCGTCGCTTTCGATGCCAATGCTGAAGAACGGCTCACACGAGGGTTGATCTCAATAGCAACGATATCTTCGTTTTCATCAGGACTCACCGCGAACTGCACATTACATCCACCTGCGAATGTTCCAATGCTGCGCATCATTTTAATGGCCATATCACGCATCTTTTGGTACGTGGTATCGCTCAATGTCATTGCAGGAGCTACGGTTATTGAGTCACCTGTGTGGATACCCATTGGATCCATGTTCTCAATAGAACAGATGATGATGATGTTGTCGTTTTTATCACGAAGCAACTCCAGCTCGTACTCCTTCCATCCGAGTAGGGCCTTGTCAATCATTACCTCGTGGATTGGACTAATCTCTAGTCCACGGCTGAGGGCCGTATCAAATTCATCTTCGGTGTGCACAAAAGTGGCACCCGCACCACCAAGGGTAAATGAGGCACGCACACAAAGTGGAAAGCCAAACTCCTGGGCAGTTTCCTTTCCGCGTAAGAAGCTCTTCGCAATACGAGACGGAGCCATAGGCACGTCGATTTCTTCCATCAATTTGCGGAACTCGTCTCTATCCTCGGTAATGTTGATAGCATCAATATCGACACCAATAATCTTAACACCATTATCCTCCCAAATACCCTGCTTATCGGCTTCGATACACAGGTTCAACGCAGTTTGACCACCCATTGTAGGAAGAACTACATCGATATCGGGATGCGTCTTCAAAATATCCTCAATGCTCTCCACAGTAAGTGGTTTGAGGTAAATGTTATCGGCAACAACCTCATCCGTCATGATGGTTGCTGGGTTGGAATTAATAAGGGTGACAATGATGCCTTCTTCTCGAAGGGAGCGTGAGGCTTGTGATCCAGAATAATCGAACTCACATGCTTGGCCAATGACAATAGGACCAGATCCGATTATTAAGACGTGCTTGATGGAAGTATCTTTCGGCATGAACTTAAGATTTGTGCAAATTTAGGCGCCGTGAGGCCAAAAAAAAGGTGTTGCGAATGGCAACACCTAAATATTATCAAAAGGTTTTGAACATCTTAACCTTTATAGTTTCCTTTATCACTAACAGTCAAACGATTACGACCTTTAGAGCGACGAGACGCCAATACTTTACGGCCATCAGTGCTTTCCATTCTTGAACGGAATCCGTGCTTATTTCTACGTTTTCTATTGCTAGGTTGAAATGTACGCTTCATAACTACTTCTATTAACCCGTTATTCTTCGGGGGTGCAAATATAAGCCCTTCTATTTATTCCACAACCCAAACTCAAATAAATTTAATTGACTCCTTAAAGGTTTCCATTTGGTCTTGGCATACCGCAACAACGGGCATTAGTGGACTATCTTTGGGCAAAGAAACAGCCTAATGTCAAATTTACCTCGTTGCCATGAATAAAAATGCTTTTATCCAAATGTGGAATCAACGGTATTCCGAGCAACCCTATGCGTATGGTACTGCCCCCAATGCCTTTATTAAAGCTTGCTTACAGACTCAAAAGCCCGGTAAAATCTTGTTTGCAGCTGAGGGTGAAGGAAGAAATGCCGTGTACGCTGCTCAACAAGGCTGGGAAGTAGAAGCTTTCGATCTCAGCGCTGCTGGAAGAGATAAAGCCCTTGTCCTTGCCAAGCAAAACAAATGCGAAATCACATACACCGTGAGTGACGCCCTCAGTTACCAAGGCGGCCCCTACGATGCGGCAGCCTTTTGCTATTTCCACACTCCTGTAAAGGTGGAAGACTGCTACGGTCACCTTATTAGCTTACTCCATCCAAATGGAGTTGTGGTTTTTGAAGGGTTTTCAGTGAAGAATATTGGCATGGGTAGCGGTGGTCCTCAAAAGGCGAACATGTGCTTTACTGTCGAAGGCGTTTCTGACCTATTAAAGGACTTACAATCTGTTGAAGTCTGGGAGGAAAAAGTGGTACTCAACGAAGGCAAATACCACCAAGGTGAGGCATGGGTCATCCGGGCCCAAGGTGTTAAATAATACATGCCAATTTAATTATGCGTACTTTTGCGCCTGATTATCACGGGTGTCCATCTTCCATGTAGGCTAAAAATTGAAAGGAAGCGCTGACACTCAAGTAGGCGCACCCAGCGGAACTGGGCAATTTTTAAAGGCCACTGAGGCCAACTTTATGGAAACGTACAAGGACAGCGGTCTGCATCCCGATATTATTCGCGGTGTAGAAGCTTTAGGATTCGTAGAACCGACTCCTATTCAGAAAATGAGCATCGAACATTTGCTCGAAGAACAAACAGACCTTATTGCATTCGCACAAACAGGTACAGGTAAAACGGCAGCGTTCTCTCTGCCTATCCTCCATCAACTTGAAGAAGATGTTCAGCACGTTCAGGCGATTGTTCTCGCACCAACGCGCGAGCTTTGTTTACAAATCGCCAAAGACATCGAATCTTACGCTAAGTTTATGGATGTAAAAGTGACAGCAGTATATGGCGGTTCACCTATATCTAAACAGATTAAAGAGTTGCAAGGTAGACCGCAAATTGTTGTGGGTACTCCAGGCAGAACTTTGGATCTTATAAATCGTCGTAAGCTTCGTATTGAAGATGTGCAGTTCCTTGTGCTTGATGAAGCCGACGAAATGCTTAGCATGGGCTTCCAAGATGAATTGGACGCCATTCTTGCCAATACACCGGAACACAAGCAGACGCTTTGTTTCTCTGCCACTATGCCAGAGGGAATGAAGCATCTGACCAAGAAATATTTGACCGAGCCGAAGGAGATTTCTGCGGGAAAACGCAATATCAGCGCTTCCAATGTAGAGCACGAGTTGTACGTGGTAAGCGCGAAGAACAGCTATGAGGCTATGCGTCGTATTCTCGACTTTAATCCGGACATGTATGGTATTGTTTTTTGTCGTACCCGTAGAGAAACGCAAAGCATAGCCGAGAAATTAGTCAATGATGGTTACCGTGCTGAAGCTATTCACGGTGATTTGAGTCAAGCGCAACGCGATGACGTTATGAAGCGTTTTAGAAACAAATCACTCAATGTAATGGTAGCTACTGACGTGGCTGCCCGCGGTATTGACGTAAATGACCTCACACACGTGATTAACGTGAACATTCCGGACGATCCAGAAGTATATGTTCACCGTTCAGGTCGTACTGGTCGTGCTGGAGCTAGCGGTATCTCGCTTGTTATTACACACGGACGCAACATGCGTAAGGTGAAAAATCTCGAACGGATCATAGGTAAGAGTTTCGAAACCAAATTAGTGCCTTCTGGAGAAGACATATGTGAGGTGAAAATGCGTCAAGCCATTAATGAGCTTGAAACCATGGAGCACGCCTATGAATTAGATCCTGCTTTGGTAGAAGAAGCTATGGACAAGCTCGCTCATTTGAGCAAGGCAGACCTCATTGAGCGTTTCTTAGGCCATGAGGTTAGTACTATTCTAAGCCGCTACCGCGGCGCACGCAATATCAACGAAACTGCGAAAAAGGTCAAAGATCACGGACGCAGAGATTCTAAGACGGGAAGCGAAGAAGGATTCAAAACCATCGTTATTGACCTTGGTTACCGTCAAAAAGTCAACCCTTCTCGCTTAATGGGTGTGATCAACGACGTCATGGAAGGCACGAAAGTGCGTATCGGTAAGATAGATATGGACAAGACGTTCTCTCGCATCGATGTCGAAGAGCGCTATGCTGCAGATATAGCTGCACGTTTATCGGGTTCTAAAACCGGATCATACACTATTAATGCCTATTTCGAAGAAGGAGGAAGCGCGCCACAACGAAGCAGTTCACGCGGAGGATATGGTGGACGCAGAGACGGACGTGGCAGCAGAGATCGCGGTGATCGTAGAGACGATCGCGGTGGTCGCGGACGCAGAGACGACCGTGGAGGATTTGAAAGCAGAGGCCGTCGTGATGATCGCGGAGGTTTTGAAAACAGAGGCCGTCGTGAAGATCGCGGAGGATATGAGCGTCGCGAACGTCGAGACTTTAATGACCGTCCAAGAAGAGAGGATGGCGGATCGAATAGATTTGGCCGCGATTTCGGCGATCGCTTAGAATCTCGCGAAGACCGTCCAAGAAGAAAAAGAATAGGTGAAGACAGATTCGATAGCGGCAAGCGTAAATCTTCTAAGAGCAAATCAAAAGGAAGTTCTAAATTTAAAGGCGCACCAAGAAGAAATAGATAATGAAATCATTTGAAGGTAAAGTTGTTTGGATCACTGGAGCGAGCAGTGGCATAGGCCGTGCGCTTGCTGAAGCCTATTCAAATGCAGGTGCCTTCACCATTATCTCAGCACGTAGAGAAGAGTTGTTATTGGCTGTAAAAGACAGCCTAAGACAACCTGACACGTGTATGGTTCTTCCGCTCGACCTCAGTAAGCACGAGAATGCATCACAATGGACCCAACAAGCGCTCGCTTTTCAGGGACGTATCGATATACTCGTAAACAATGGCGGCATAGGCCATTTAGGGCGTGTTGAAGACATGGATTTTCAGGTAGAACGGAGAGTTTTAGAAGTGAACTTTTGGGCTTCAGTCGCACTTACCAAAGCAGTATTGCCAAACATGCTTGAGCGGCGTAGCGGGGAAATCTGGACCGTAGCTAGTATTCTTGCTTACTTCGGTAGCCCAAAACTGGCAGCCTATGCTGCGAGTAAATTCGCAGTGGCCGGTTACTTTGAATCGCTACAATACGAATTAGAAGGGTCAGGAGTTCACGCTGGAATACTCAGTCCTGGCTTCATCAATACCGCAGTTACCTTAAGTAGCCTAGGTCCTGATGGCACTCCTATTGGTAAAAACAGTGTGGCCCAGGAAAAGGGGATGTCCCCTAAAGAATTGGCCCAGAAATTCCTGAGAAAAACTCAGAAAACTAATCCGCCTAGACAAATCATTATTGGCAGGTACGAGCGATTCGCAGTGCCTTTCAAACGACTTTTACCCTCTATTTTCAGGGTGGTTTATGGAAAACTGACGAATGTCGCTCGCAAGTAAGTAGGGCTACACTTATATTTGGATTCAAATCGAACGAATTATGGCACAAGGAATTATTCAAGACGCGTACTTAAAGGCAGAGCATGCCAAAGCATTGAACGCTTCGTACACGAATGCACAACCTTGTAAGTATTTGGTGATGGAAAACTTCTTTACGGAAGATATAGCCAACGATTTGTTCGACAACTTCCCATCCATCCAAGACCTGAACGTTAAGCGCAAGAGCCTTAATGAGGACAAGAGTGAAGATTACCACTTCGAACGTTGGCACCCTTCGTTTGCAAAAATTCGGGAGGCCGTATCTTCTGATGAATGGTATGCGCAACTCTCGAGAATTACGGGTATCGAAGGATTGCACACAACCACAGACGCCTTAGGCTCTGGTGTGCACCAAGGTAAGAATGGTTCATACGTGGACATTCATATAGATGTAAATATGAACCCAAAATTGGGCTTGTGGCGTCGTATTAACCTTTTGGTTTACCTCAATAAGAATTGGAAACCAGAATACGGTGGCGATCTAGAGTTATGGAATAAAGAAATGACCGAGTGTGAGGTGAAAGTTCCCCCTACCTTCAATACTGCTGTGATTTTCTACACCGACGACAATAGCCCACACGGGTATCGTAAAATCAATATTCCTGAAGGAGAAAGTAGAAAAAGCTTCTACACCTATTTCTACACCAAGCCGGGTGAAGGAGTAAGCTACCGCGATTCTAAATTTGTCTCTAGACCGGACGATGCTGCCTCGAAAAAACTCGCTACAGGAGTTAAAGAGACGTTGAAAATCAATGGAAAGAAATTCCTGAAGTTCATTGGACTCAAGAACCTAGACTTCCAAGACAAGAATTAATAGGGAAATAATCCTCAGTATGGCCGCTTTCCTTATCAGGGAGCGGCTTTTTTATTAGCCGACGTGCATATTGCCTTTAGGATAAGTAAAGGCATTAGATTCTGGACGCGCTCCGCTCAGAGCGAAAGCTAGCGTCAAGGTTCCTACCCTACCTACAAGCATGCTGAGCATGATCACTACCTTACTACCGAAGGATAAATCTGCGGTAATACCTGTACTTAACCCCACGGTACAGAAAGCACTCACTTGTTCAAAAGCCAATTCCAAAAAGGACATCTCCGGCTCCAAAATAGTCAAGGTGAATATGCCCAAAAAAATAAATACTATGGCAAACAAGAAGACGGCAAACGCCCTATTCATCAGCTCCCAAGGAATTTTATTCTTGTAGAGATTTATATCCTTCTTGCCACGAATAGTAGCGGCAGCACTCAAGAAAACGAGTGCAAACGTACTGGTCTTAATACCACCGGCAGTAGAGCCAGAACCACCACCAATAAACATGAGGAAAATCATCATTAACAATGCAGGCATTGCCATTGCACCAATATCAATAGTATTAAACCCTGCAGTACGCGCAGTAATGCTTTGGAAGAAGCTATGTGATAGGTGCGTTCCAGCATTGCCGTCAAAGCTCAAGGTCAGTGCAAAGACAGCACCACCTACTACTAAAAGTATACCCGCGACAGACAAGCCTATTTTTGTACCTAGGCGAAGACCACGCCAGCTCCTTACGACCGACTGTTTACGCCAAGGTTGTGCAAGGACGTCGGATAAAGTTCCAAAACCGATACCTCCAAGAACTATCAATAGCGCAATAATCCAATGTACGTTCGGCAAGTAAGCCGCTCCAGGTGTAGCAAGAGAGTTTGAGAACAATGAGAATCCAGCATTATTAAATGCACTAATACTGTGGAATATGCTATGGAACATCGTGTTACCCAATGAATCAAAATGTGGGAACCACACAAAACCTAAGGCCACTGCCCCGAGCAATTCAATGGTCAGTGTCAATCTGAAAATAGCGCCAACAAGCTTGCCACTCTGCTGCATACTCTCGCCTAGATTCTCACTCATGAAATTCTGCTGACGCATGCCGAATCCTCCACGAAGGATAGCGAACAAAGCCGCAAAAGAGATAATATTCAACCCCCCCAATTGCATCAAGATCATCACGATAATTTGTCCTTTGAATGAAAGCACCGTGGAGATATCAATCAAACTTAACCCTGTAACGCAGCTTGCACTAATACTGGTAAAAAGCGCTGTAACAAGGTCTAAAGCTTCTGCCCCAGCAGTCATCTCTGGAAGCATAAGAAGCGTCGTACCTAATGCAATGAGGATGATAAAGCTGATAATCAATAACGACGGTGGGCTCAGATTAAAATCTGGCAAGCGCTCCCCAACCTTCCCGAATTCCAAGAAGACAATGACCATGACATAGAACTGCAGGAGCAACACAAATCCACTTTGAAGACTACTTACTCCAATGGCATCCCCGAGCAAGCTAAGCAACTCCACTCCTTGCAGATTTATCATCAGTATGTTTATGAGCAAGAACACCATCAGAATAGCCTCCCAGCGCCTTGCTTTAATGAAGGCCCAAGGGTGGAAATCGTAAATAATTTCAATGATGAACTTTACCAGATAGTACCCTATCGAAGCCCTCACAATGAAATCAATCGTTTGGTTTTGTTCTTCCGTGAGTTGATAACCGTGGAAGATGATCAGAGATACAATGGTACTTAAGGATACGACGAAAGAAAGTCTAGATAATGCCCCTAAGACAAAATCGCGGCTGTCGTACAGGCGAATATTCACCTGCTCTCGTAAGGCATTGAAACGTTGTTTGAAACTCAAAACAAGATGATTCTTATATCGAAGTTACACTATTCTTCGGAATCCGTGCCTCGAACCGTATAGTCAACGTATGATTTGGCTTCAACGATAGTGCTGCCTGTCAAAACATTAACCGCTCTCTTCAAAGCGGCCCGTTCATCATTCAGGAAGTATACGCTTCTTGCCTTGTTCACGAAATCTTCTCCAAAGTCTTGCTTCGACTCAAGTATACGGAGCTGGTCTTCTACATCCCACAACTGCTCATTAATTGCCTTAAGCTTCTCAGCAAGATCATGAATGGCAGAAGCATCGTCTACACTATTGTAAACGAATTTCACGCCGTCCGCAAGCGCCTGCATTTCACGATGAATGTCCGCAAGCTTCCCAGTATCAGAGATACGCTCACTTTTGATCACCAAAATGGTATGCTTATCAATAATCTCGCCGTTGGCAACTTCAATCTTCATGACCCGTCTTATTAATCTTCGAGCTGTGCAACTGCCGCCTTCACACGACGTACGGCTTCTTGCAAATCAGCTTCTGCAGCCGCATAAGAAAATCTGATGTATCCTGGCAAACCAAAAGCATCGCCCGGCACTGTACTTACTAAGCCTTCTTCTAGTAGATACATGCTGATATCCAAAGACGTATTCAGCACTTTACCATTGAATTTTTTTCCCAAAAGATCAGCTACACGAGGGAACACATAAAATGCACCGGGAGGAGTGTCTAATTCAAAACCTGGAATCTCGTTAATCCAACCCACCATCTTCTCTCTACGAGAAGCAAAGGTATCTACCATGTACTTCACAGAAGCTGGATCTGCCTCTACAGCCGATTTACATGCACGCTGAGCAACTGAATTTGTCCCTGAGGTAAAGTTCGATTGGAACTTAGTACACGCCTTAGCAATCCACTCAGGAGCACCTATATAGCCTATACGCCACCCTGTCATCGCAAACCCCTTCGACAAACCGTTGACCGTAATCGTCTGGTTATAAACCTCAGGGAAACTCGCGATACTTACATGGTCAATCTCACCATAATTCAACAGTTCATAGATTTCGTCTGAAATGATGTACAAGTTAGGGTGTTTAGCCACCACCTTAGCAATAGCGGCCAATTCCTCTCCGCTGTAAATAGCCCCACAAGGGTTATTTGGCGAAGAGAAAATCAACACTTTCGACTTTTCAGTAATGGCTAACTCTAGCTGCTCCGCTGTAATCTTAAACCCACTCTCCTTGGATGTTGGAAGCACTTTCACTTCACCGCCACAATACTTTGCCTGATCCATATAGCTTACCCAATAAGGTGCCGGAATTATTACCTCATCGCCCGGGTTTACTAGCGTTAGAAAAACATTAAGCAAGCTCTGCTTAGCTCCTGTACTCACCACAATCTGATCCGCGCTGTATTCGAGATTATTATCTCTTTTGAACTTAGCTGCGATAGATTCGCGTAAATCAGCAAATCCTGGAACAGGCATATAATGCGTATAATTTTGCGCCATTGCCTCATTGGCTGAGTCCTTGATAAAGTCTGGAGTATCAAAATCTGGCTCTCCTAAGGACAGGCTAATCACCTGTTTTCCAGTAGCGCTCAATTCTCTAGCCTTTTTGGCCATTTCGATAGTCATCGGCAAACCCATCTCTTGGGCGCGTTGCGATAATGCTTTCATTTCTAAATTACTATGGTGGGACCGCAAAAATAACGATATTTGTTACCCTTAACATACTTTCATGGAAGCATTTGTTGAAATTCTCAAGTATACTTTTCCAGCGGCATTAATGCTGCTTTTAACCTATTTGCTCTTGTCCAATTTCGTGGACAACGAGGAGAAGCGCCGTACCTTTTATCTTAGAAAAGACTTGCAGAAAAAATCGCTTCCGTTACGCATGCAAGCATTCGAGCGCATCATCATGCTCTTAGAACGCATTACTCCCAACCACTTGGTCATTAGAGTCAAGCCTGGCAGTATGACTATTGGCCAATATCGTAAAGCATTAGTTGAAGCCGTTCGTCAAGAATTTGATTACAACATCACGCAACAAGTATATGTTAGTGACGAAGCGTGGAATCATGTGGTCAGCGCAAAAAGTCAAGTCATTAGCATCATCAATAAGGTAGCTGGTACCTTGGGCGCAGATGCTACGGCCGCTGACCTAGCCAAAGAGTTGATTAATGCTGAAATGGCTGCAGAAATCTTCCCTACGAAAGCAGCTATTCTCTTGATCAAGCACGAAGCAGCACGCTCGTTCTAAGCCAATATTTTATCCATAAGTAGTCGGCTCGCCTCGAAAGGGCTCACTTTACCTAGGGCGATTTGAGCCAATAGTTCATCACGCTCTTTACCCCAATTTTCTTTTGCGCTCATCCGCTCAAACAACAGGTCGCCAATGGTCGATTTGAACCAATACTCCTGTTGTGTATTGCGACGTTTCTCTGTCCAACCGTTGAGTTGACCGTGACGCTGATAACGATCTAGGGCAGACCACATATCCTCCATACCCATGGCATGTAAGGCGCTAATTTGTAGGACAGGCGGCTGCCAATGATCTTGAGTTCTAGTCATCAATTGTAGTGCTCCTTGAAGTTCTAGAGCACTTTGCTTGGCTTGTTGTGTTCGGTCGCCATCACACTTATTCAAAGCAATGACATCCGCCATTTCCATAATGCCCTTCTTAATGCCCTGTAATTCATCTCCGGTTCCTGGCATAGCGAGAAAAAGAAAACAATCCGTCAGCTTACTGACTAAGGTCTCACTTTGTCCAACACCTACCGTTTCAACAAAAATAAAATTGAAACCTGCAGCTTCACACAAGGTCACTGCTTCGAATGTACTTCTTGCAACACCGCCCAATCGGCCACCGGAGGCAGAAGGACGAATGAATACACGGTTGCTCTTACCGATAGATTCCATCCTGGTCTTATCGCCAAGAATACTCCCCTTACTCCACTCGCTTGAAGGATCCACAGCTAGGACAGCAATTCGTGCATCAGGATCATGATTCAATAAAAACGAACAATAGGCTTCTAGAAAGGTACTTTTCCCAACACCTGGAACGCCACTTATTCCAATGCGAAATGCGCCACCGCTTTCAGGATGTAAACGATTCATAAGTGCTCTACACCTTATTTCATCCTTAGGCGAGGTGCTTTCAGCTATAGTAATGGCTTCAGAAAGTGCTGTTATATCCCCTTGGAGAACTGCTTCGGCAAGACTATCTGTGTCGTGCTTGAGTCTCTTTGCTCCCTTCCATTTGGGATTGATAAACGGAGCATCTTCTACCCCCTTGGCGATATGTAATGCACTCTTTTTTGACATTTAAGCCTGGTCAATGTAGTCTTGAAGATACATAAAGTCTGAGGTAAGCGCTCCATCAGAGCACTCTGTAGCTCTAGCAAGTACACCCTCGGAATCATCGTTAAAGAGTGCCGGGATCACATGCGTCATTAAATCACTTCCGAAACTTAGCGAGGCATCTCTAGGCAGCTCACACGGCAGATTATCTACGGCCATGACTCCGATTGCTTCGGGGTGGTTATGATTTACCTCTTTCTCCTCATGGGCCAAATAGCCATAGAACGGATCGTCTATGGTTGAAGCACGCAGTGTAGAAGCAACGGGTCCATCAATATCACAGCTGATATCAGAAACATAGGAAATGGCAAAATCTAGCTGCTTGGCATCCTCTCTTGTGAAAATATATGGTGCGCGACTGTCGTAATAATGCCATGCGATATAGAGTTTCGCAAAAGGAGCATACTGCATGAAATTACTTTCAAAACCGCTAGGATCCGCAAACAGTTCCTTGCGATCGAAAGGTCGTCCGTCGTCTGTTCTATAGTACTCTTCAA
>JACESW010000021.1 GCA_013911625.1 Cryomorphaceae bacterium
CACCGCTGATGCTCTTGTGTACAAAAATCAACTTAAGCGCCGTACAGCGCTGCCCATTGTAGGACAAGGCGCCATTGACACACTGCTTCACTGCTAGGTCAATATTCGCATCATCAAAGACGATACCTGGGTTCTTGGCCTCAAGACCGAGCACCTGGCGCAACCTGTTTGGCTTCGGGTGTTGCGCAACCAACGCGTTTGAACTTTTTGAATTTCCAATGAGCGCAAGCACATCTACATCGCCGGTCTTCATAATCGGCCCTGCCAATGTGCGGCCGCGGCCAAATAAGATGTTTACCACTCCCGGAGGGAACGCCTCTTTGAATGCTTCAAGCAATGGTGTCAGTAATAGTACACCGTATTTCGCTGGCTTAAACACCACTGTGTTTCCCATTAAAACCGAAGGAATGAGCAAACAGAACGTCTCGTTTAACGGATAATTATAGGGACCCAAGCAAAGTACTACGCCCAACGGTCCGCGTCTTACCTGAGAGATAATGGCCCCTTTCCGGGCCACCTTCGAGCCGCGACGGTTGAGCTCTTTAAACTCTTCTATAGTGTCTTCTATGTAGTCCACAGTACGGTCGAACTCTTTGTACGCTGAGCTCTTGTTTTTAGCAATCTCCCACATCAAAAGTGTGCTCACCTCCTCGCGCTTGGTCTTCATGATCTCCAAGAATTTCTCCATAGCGCCAATACGCTCTGATGCGCTAGCCGTAGGCCAGTAACCGCGACCATTGTTATATGCTTTTTTCGCTGCATCCAACGCTTTCAAGCCCGCCGCTTCATCTAGCGTAGGGGCCTCTCCTAGGTATTGTTTCTGGGTAGTGCCGTCAGTGTTTATGGGACCCATCGGGCTGTACACTTGTTCCATATCCCCGTTCCAAGTGTGCATTTCGCCATCTATCAAATATTGCTTCCAGGAAATAGGGGCCGGAGCTTCAAATTGCTGAATTTGCTTTGCTAAATTTCTAGCGCTCATAATGAGAATACGGTTTTGTTAGTAGCGCTAACATCGTGGTTTCCAATCACGCAAAGCGTGTGAAAAGTCACCCATTAGGCCGTTGTTGTTTGTCTTATGGCACGGCGGTTTTAAGACAATTTATTAACGCACAATCAGTTATAATGTTTAGGGTAAATAGGGTGGCCAATTCCACCACCCCTTTTGTACCTTCGGGAAAAATCCTATCCAAGATGACCCTCTACCCAATTCATACCGGTAATTTCAAGCTTGACGGCGGTGCAATGTTTGGCGTCGTTCCCAAAGGATTGTGGGAAAGAACCAACCCCGCTGATGAGAAAAACCTCTGTACATGGGCCATGCGCTCGCTCCTTATTGAAGACGGCAATCGACTCATTTTGATTGACACCGGTATCGGCGACAAACAGAGCGAAAAGTTCTTCAGTCACTATTACTTGCATGGGGACCACAGCCTCGACGCCTCCTTGGCCATTAAGGGTTTCAGTCGAAATGATATTACTGATGTTTTCCTCACCCACCTCCACTTTGATCACGTTGGTGGTGCCGTGCAATGGAACAAGGATCGCACAGGCTACGAGCCCGCGTTTAAAAACGCCACGTATTGGACCAAC
This sequence comes from Cryomorphaceae bacterium, assembly GCA_013911625.1. Next base: position 1,594 of record JACESW010000021.1, read on the forward strand.
CAGCGCCACTGGAAATGGGCAACCGAACCAAATGCACGCGAAAAGGCCAGCTTCTTAAAAGAAAATATCCTGCCGCTCGAGGAAAGCGGCCAGCTCAAATTCATTGAGGCGTCAGAAAATGCCCATAGGATAAATACCGGCTTAGGGTTTGACGCCTTCGTTGTAAACGGGCATACCGATGCTCAAATGTGTCCTATCCTAGAATACAAAGGCAAGACTTTGGTCTTCATGGCCGACCTTTTGCCTTCTACAGGTCATATCCCACTTCCCTATGTTATGGGATACGACACCCGTCCATTGATTACTCTGGACGAGCGCAGAAGAATATTTACCGAGGCCGCCGAAAAGGGCTACCATTTGTTCTTAGAACACGACGCCTACAACGAGGCGTGTACCCTTCAAATGACCGAAAAAGGGCCGCGTCTTTTAGACAATGGCCGATTAGACCACTTCATGTAATCCACATCAAATGAGAAAGCTCCTTTCACTTCTTTTCATTTTTGGCGCAGTAGGCGCACAAGCCCAATATTGGCAACAAGCCATCAATTACGAGATGCACGTTGACCTGGATGTAGAATCTCACCAGTACGATGGAACTAGTACCATTACGTATACGAACAATAGCCCGGACACCTTGCGCAAGGCTTATTTTCACCTATACTTCAACGCCTTCCAACCGGAGAGCATGATGGATGTGCGCAGCAGAACTATCAAAGACCCTGACCGCCGCGTTCAAGACCGCATCTACGGATTGGGTAAAGATGAAATTGGCTATCAAGACATTCAAATGTTAACTCAAAACGGTATAGAGATGTCTTGGTCGGTGAGTGGAACAATACTTAAAGCGGAACTTGCTGAACCTATGCTTCCTGGCGCCACAACTACGTTTGAATTGGCCTGGAAGGCTCAAGTACCAAAGCAAATCCGTCGTTCCGGCCGTGACAACAAGGAAGGAATCGACTTTACAATGACTCAATGGTACCCTAAGCTTGCCGAGTATGACGAGGACGGTTGGCACCCCGATCAATACGTGGGTCGCGAGTTTTATGGTGTTTGGGGGAATTTCGACGTAACCATAGATGCACACCGCGATTACCTCATCGGAGGGACAGGCGTTTTGCAAAACCCTGATGAAGTAGGCTTCGGCTATGGCGGAGTTGAAAAAGTGCGCGTTCGTAAAAACAAAAAGCGTCGTTGGCACTTCAAGGCTGAGCGTGTACACGACTTTGCTTTTGCTGCAGACCCAGATTATGTTCACCAACAAATAGACATACAGAACGGCCCGGTAGTCCACCTGTTGTACGATCCTGAAACGGCTAATGAAGCCAATTGGGAACTACTAAAAACGGACTACTTGCAGCGCTACTTTGACTTTATGGCTGCCCATTTTGGCGCCTACCCGTATCCCCAATTCTCTATCATTCAAGGCGGTGACGGCGGTATGGAATACCCGATGTGTACCATGATTTTGGGTGGCGGTGATAAATTTGAAGGGTTCACGGGGCTCTTTGTACACGAAGCAACCCACAACTGGTACTACGGGGTCCTCGCCACAAACGAAGCGGCTCATCCGTGGATGGATGAAGGATTTACATCCTATGCAGAAGAAGAGTGCATGAACGTCTTGTTTGAGCACAATGCGGAGAACCCACATCTTCGTGCCTATCGAAGCTATGTTTATCTCGACACTTCCGGTTTGAGAGAACCGCTAAGTACGCCCGCGGACCACTTCAACTACAACATGGTATATGGTATAAACAGCTACAGCGCCGGTGCTTTATTTTTGAATCAACTGGAATACATCATCGGAGAAGAAGCTTTTGCACGTGGCATGAAGCGCTACTGGAATGTTTGGCAATTCAAGCACCCAACGCCAACCGACTTCCTCCGCATCATGGAGCGAGAAAGCGACCTGGAGCTGGACTGGTACCTCAGTTACTACAAGGATCAAGTGAAGTCTATCGACTACAGCATATCTGAAGTAAGCCCCGTAATGAACGGCACTAACGTGCTGTTCCAACGAAAGGGTAAGTTCCCTATGCCGCTCGATATCGAAGTGGTTTATGCTGGGGGCCTTGTAGAATATTACAACATTCCTCTAGTGAGTATGTACGGTGCAAAAAAGGACCCTAAGTACGATGTGCTTTCGCCTTGGGCGTGGACACACCCGAGCTATGAGTTCAAAATTCCGTCCAAAGGCATGGAGGTTTTAGAGGTCACGATTGACCCAAGTCAACGTCTGTTAGATATTGACATTACCAATAATTCTTGGAAGAAGTAATCAAAAAGTCCGGCTTGTGAACCGGGCTTTTTTATCCCTTTTTACGGCCGCCAGTGCCGTACTTTTTCGCCTTATTCATGCGCTTTTTAGCGCCTTTGCCAATATTATAGTCTTTGGCATTCTTGGGCTTCTTTTCATGAAACGACGGCCCGGGCTCATCGCTCACACCGTTCTTTCTTGGGCTGCTTTTACTCATCGAAACTTACCACCACCTTGTCGCTAGTCGCGTGTGCCTGACAGGTCAAAATATACCCGTCTTTCACCTCATCGTCTACCAGCGCATAGTTCATAACCATCTCCGCAGACCCTTCAAGTACTTTCGCGCGACAGGTACAACAAACCGCGCCCTTACAAGCATAAGGAACGTCTGCCCCTGCATCTAGCGCAGCGTCTAGAATGAATTCTTTGCCCGTAGCTTCAAAATGCGTCTCCTCACCATCTAGTATTACTGTAACGGCGGAGGCGCCAGCAGCGGAAGAGGAAACTTCTTTCTTAGCAGCCCCAGCTGCCGTGGTATTGAATAGCTCAAAATGGATTTGCTCCTTAGGCGTGCCCAAAGACTCTAGGGTATCTGTTACGCTTTCTATCATGCCTAAAGGGCCACACAAGAAGTGCGCTGTCGTTGCGCCTACTTCAAAGAATTTCTCGTTGAACGCTTTGACTTTTTCTCCATCGATACGGCCCTTAGTAACATCGCTGCCCTGATCCTCACGGCTAAGAATGTGATGAACCTCCAAGCGATCCACGTAAGTATTCTTTAAATCCTCAAACGCATCTTTAAAGATGATACTGTTGCTGTTTTTATTTCCATAAAACAGCGTAAATGTGCTGTTTGAATCGCTTTCTAAAACCGTTTTGGCAATGGACATGATCGGTGTAATTCCCGATCCTGCGGCCCAACCAACAACGTGTGATGGTTCTTCATTAGGCTGCCATTTGAAATTACCCATAGGCGGCATAGACTCAATAGTCATTCCTGCCTTTAAGTGTCTGTTTGCGTGGGTGGAAAACTTTCCGCCTTCTATTTCTTTTACCGCTACGCGTAGTTCTCCGTCGCTAGGTGCGGCACAGATGGAATACGATCTACGCACCTCTTCGTTAGCAATAGTTGTTTTTAATGTCAGGTACTGGCCCGGCAAGAAGGTAAACTTATCCTGATGCTCCACAGGAACATCAAAGGCTATGCTCACTGCTTCTTCGGTTTCTCTGCGTACCTCAGAGATGGTTAAAGGGTAGAAAGAAGTGTCTGTAGGCTTGGTGGTTTCTGCCATCAACGATGGCTTTTCCTCTTTCTTTTTCTTAAAAAACTTCAGCATGCTTCGTAATTTGGAGGGTAAAGGTAAACCCGAATTTTAAACCATAACAGAAGATAGCGTGTTGTGTTTTAACTTTGTACACAACCAAATACACAGAAAATGGGAACCAATGTTTCTTTAGAGGACAAATTCCAGGCTTACGTCGACGATGAAAACAGGGTCGAGCCGAAGGACTGGATGCCTGAAAAGTACCGCAAAACCCTAATCCGCCAAATCTCTCAGCACGCACACAGTGAAATCATTGGTATGCAGCCTGAGGCCAATTGGATTACTCGCGCACCTTCTCTTCGCGCAAAGCTCATCTTGCTTGCTAAAGTTCAAGATGAGGCGGGTCACGGACTTTACTTGTATTCTGCAGCCGAAACCTTGGGTGAACCTAGAGAGAAGATGATTGCCGACCTCCAAAGCGGAAAGGCGAAATACAGCTCTATTTTCAATTATCCCACGCCCTCGTGGGCAGATATGGGCACCATTGGCTGGCTGGTGGACGGTGCGGCTATCCAAAACCAAGTGATGCTTACACGAACCTCTTACGGCCCGTATGCACGAGCCATGGTTAAGATCTGTAAGGAAGAAAGCTTCCACCAGAGACAGGGCTACGAGGTTGTGATGAAGCTAGCGCAAGGAACGCCTGAGCAGAAAGCGATGGCACAAGAAAGCTTGAACCGTTGGTGGTGGCCATCTTTGATGATGTTTGGTCCGTCAGACGACAACAGTCCAAACTCTGAACAAAGCATGAGGTGGAAAATCAAGCGTAAAAGCAACGATACACTGCGCCAAGAGTTTGTTGACAAAACCGTTCCACAAGCAGAATACTTAGGCCTTACCATTCCTGATGCTGATCTAAAATGGAACGAAGAACGCGGCCACTATGATTTCGGTGAAATTAATTGGGCAGAGTTTTATGAGGTAATTAAAGGCAATGGTCCTTGTAATAAAGAGCGTATCGCGCATCACGTAAAGGCACATGAAGACGGTGCTTGGGTTCGTGAAGCCGCAAACGCTTATGCTAAAAAGCAAGCGGTTCGTAATTCCAACGATGCTTCAGCTGCCTAATACTAACCACCACCGCTATGAGTGAATCTAACTGGAAACTTTGGGAAGTTTTTCTCAGGAGTAAAAACGGACTGTCTCACAAACATGTGGGAAGTCTTCATGCTGCTGATGCCGAAATGGCTATAAAAAATGCACGAGACGTCTACACCAGACGCTCGGAGGGTATTAGTATCTGGGTCGTTCCATCGGAAGAAATAACCGCAAGTTCGCCCGACGAAAAGGACCCTTTGTTTACCCCTTCAGATGACAAAGTATACCGTCACCCCACCTTCTACGACATCCCTAACGATGTCGAACACATGTAGGCCATGGCAGGAGGTTGGTTAAACGGTGTCAAGCGCGACTTTACAAAAGACGAAGCGCTTAAAGAATACTTCTACTTTTTGGCGGACGATTCACTCGTTCTCGGCCAGCAGCTCAGCAAGTGGTGTTCAAACGGCCCTGTATTAGAGCAGGATATTGCAATTATTAATACTGCGTTAGACCACATTGGACGAGCTCGATTGCTCTACCAAGAATTAGCTCGACTTGAAGGAGGTAACACTACAGAAGATACCCTCGCGTACTTCCGCGATCATTTACAATTCAAAAATACCTTGCTCGTTGAGCAGCCTAACGGTCACTGGGGCGATTCAGTGGTTCGTAGCTTTTTCATTGACACCTTTAACTTCTACCTCTATGATGAACTCCGTAGCTGCAACAATGAAGCGTTACGTGGTATCGCAGAGAAGGCTATCAAAGAAATTGCCTACCAAGCACAGTGGAGTGCAGAATGGGTGGTCCGTCTAGGCGATGGTACAGAAGAAAGTCACGCTAAAGTTCAAAAAAGCGTTGACGATCTATGGATGTGGAGTGGTGAGCTGTTTGAAGATCACCCCATATTTGAAATCCTTAAAGACGAACTACCCTCCTTTGTCGCATTCAAAGAACAGTGGATCAAAAAGGTGGCAGAAGTCTTAAAAACAGCAACTCTTGTTATGCCCTCACCTGAACTGTGGATGCAGACCGGCGGTCGTTACGGTATTCACAGCGCACAGCTCGGCTACATTCTCGGTGAAATGCAAAGCCTGGCACGCACTTATCCGGATGCTACATGGTAGCGTAGCAACCTACCGTTGTTGATTTCTTAACATTATTTAACCCTTCAGTTTGTTGTTTGGCACGTGCTTTGCATTAACAAATACGACGATATAGTTATCGTACGTGTTTTTGTGTTAAGCGAGTGAGGGTTAAAGTGGGGACTTTAGCCCTCTTTTCTTTTGTATAATAAAAGCAAGGACAAATAATAAGAAGCTTACAACCGCCATCGAGCCGCTGATTGAGGCCTCCAATAGATCAGACACGAAGTATCCTCCTACAGCGCTGAATAAGCCTTGAAGTACAATAAAAATAACCATGAGCCTCAGGTCTTTTGTAAGTAAGTATGCTGTTGCCGCGGGAACTACTAAAAACGCAATGACCAGAATAGCGCCTACACTTTCAAAGCTTACTACTGTTGCTACCGAGGTGGCTGCCATTAATGCATAGTGCCAAAGGGTTGTTCTTATACCCACGCTTTTAGCGTATTCCGGGTTAAAACTGGTGAGAACCCAACCTTTGTACCCTAGCCAGAAAACAACTTGGGTAAAAATAAAAAGCACCGACAAGGTCCATACCGCACTCGGAGCGCGCAGACCCAAAAACGTCGTTTGTTGTAGGGGTACAAAAGCGAGCTCGCCGTGGAGCACACAGTCTGCGTCTATATCAGCCTGTCCTGCGTATTTGGTAACCAGAATAACACCCACCGCAAACAAGAAGGTGAATACCGTACCCATTGCAGCGTCACCCTGCATTTTGCCTTTGGAAGAAAAGAATTGAATCAAAAATGTGGTTAAAACCCCCATAATAATTGCGCCTAACAACAAAGGAAGCGAAGCACGAGACCCGCTGATTAAATAGGCAATTACTATTCCTGGTAGTACAGCATGAGACAGCGCGTCACCCATCATGCTCATTTTACGTAACAACAAGAGGTTCCCAAGCATTCCTGTGGAGGAGGCTACCAAAAAACCTGTTATGATAATCCAAACCGCATCCATATTACGCTAAATCTGGATCTGGAATAATTTCATGAATCTCCAAAAGAGGGTTGAACCTCGAACACAATCCAAGCTCACGAAGAATTTCTTCTTCAATCTCTGGAGTTAAGAAGTGTTCCATCGTTTCCGCTTCGTCGTGAACCAAGTGAACGCTCATTTGCATTCTGCGCTGAAGGTATACCTCCCATATCTTATGGCGGCGGTCTATATCTGCACCATAATTTCTTCCTGCTGTACTCAGGGTGAACCCCCCGTGAACGGGGCGTATAAGTCCTTTGCTGCTTAAGCGGCCCACAGTTCTATTCCAACGGTTTGGTTCAAAAAACTGTCTTTGACTAATAGATTCACGAGTAAATAACTTGCCTTTACCTCGCACTTCATTTTGAACCGCAGCCTTAAGAAGGTTTTCTTCGTTAATTCTTCGGCGAAGCAGCAGTTTATTCCACCGTTGATAAACAATTCCCTTGCGCGGTGCGAACAGCATCGAAATAAAGGCTATAATACTTACGCTTACTATCGTCCATGGGCCTGTTGGCATATTAGTTTGGGAATAGCTCACAAACGCACCAATCCACCCCCCTAAAGAGCCGAAAACGCCACTGATAATAAGCATCGGTACCAATCGATCCGTCCAAAAACGAGCTGCTGTGGGCGGTATGATCAAAAGAGCACTCATCATAACAATACCAACGGCCTTAATACCAACGCTAATAGTTAGTATGGTAATGATGCTAATAAGGGTGTCTATTTTCTTTCTACTAATGCCAATGCTTTGGGCATAATCGGAATTAAAAATAATTGCTTTGACACTCCAATAACTCGCTATTATCAAACCGAGAACCACAAGACTAACGCTTGCAAAAGCAATACTATCTGCTGGTGTCATTGCCGCAGCATTCCCAAATATGTAATGATCTAACCCGCTCTGGTTTCCAACATACCTTGATTGAATCATAGTAAGAAGGACGATACCTAAACCAAAAAAACTTGATAATACTATTGCAAGGGCACTATCGCCTTTTATCTTGCTTTGTTGTGTGATGTAATCAACAACCCAAATACTCATCCACCCGCTAATAGCAGCTCCTAAAATCATCACCGCAGGATTCTTCACGCCGCTTAACAAAAACGCAATTAATACCCCTGGCAACATACTGTGCGCAACAGTCTCTCCCACTAGCGTTTTCTTACGTAGAAAATTGAAACTTCCAACCGTTCCACTCATGCCGCCTAATAGCACGATGGCTATGACCACATACCTAACGTTTGGGTCTTCTAAGCTGAGATATTTGATTAGTACATCCAATTATTTCAAGTATTCAGCAATGGTCTTAGCGTTAAAGATGAGCATTTTGAAGTACGTGTTCTGGTCTTCTTCACTTCCTAGGCTGTCACTCAATAATTCGGGTCCAATTTTCACATCAAACCCTTTTGAAGCACAACCCCTTTGAACACTCTCCATGGCCTGAGGGCTTATGATATTTTCAAGAAAAATAGCAGGAACCTTTTGTTCAACGATAAAATCAACCAAATCTGTAATCTCGCGCAGACCAAACTCGCTTACAGTACTAGCGCCTTGGAGTGTCTTAACTTGTAATCCATAATCCCGAGCAAAATAACTGAGCGCATCGTGTGTGGTAATCACCAAGCGTTGCTGCTCTGGTATAGCATCTACAATAGCGTTTACCTCAATAGCTACTGAATCCATCGTTGAAAAGTAGCCGTCCATTTTTAGTTGAATACCCGCTGCCTCATCCGAATAATTTTGAAGCAATTCTCCTACAATAGTTTTAATAGCGTTTTGCGCTAACTCCTTATCAAACCAGGCATGCGGATCGATTGAAGCTGGAAAATTTGGATCGCGAATAATTAATTCGTTAGGAAAATTCTTAGCAGCATCGATGATGAGCTTATCCTCCATATGTTCTAATACTTCAATAATCTTCCCTTCTAAATGAAGTCCATGATAAATAATCACATCTGCCTCACGCAACAGATCTAAATCCTTTTTGGATGGTTTATACACGTGAGGATCTATACCCACCTTTAGTAGTGGTAATACTTCTATTTTCTCTGAAGCAATATTACTTACCCAATCAGTCATAATGCTCGTAGTACAAACTACTTTGATTGTATCATTAGCTGGCTCCACTGTTGGAGGAGAACAAGAAAATAGAACTAGTCCAGTAAGAAAGGAAAGGAGGTATCGCATCTTATTTTGATTTATTCTAAATAACAAAAGTAACTCGTAAATTTGTTCGAAACCCTTTGAGAAAGTCTTTTTTTAATCCAACAGATTACAGCGCTATTCATCGTATTTTTAAAGGGAATCTATAACCCAATACATGGAAGCATTTACACCTTCTCAGATCTTAGAGTCTTTACATCTTACTGGAACTATCCACGGAACCTCAACTGGTCAGCAATGGATGGAAAGCAGTGACACTATTACTTCTAACTCCCCTATTGATAGCCTGGAACTAGGTAGTGTAAGTGTTACGACAAAAGAACAATATGATGCAGTAGTTAGTGCTGCCTCTGAAGCTTTTAAAACACTTCGTAGTATGCCCGCTCCTAAGAGAGGTGAGCTCATGCGCCAATTTGGAAATGCCCTGCGTGAAAAGAAAGCAGCACTTGGTGCCCTAGTTTCCTTAGAAATGGGAAAAAGCTACCAGGAAGGCCTAGGTGAAGTCCAAGAGATGATTGATATCTGTGATTTTGCTGTTGGTCTATCTCGCCAGTTGTATGGATTAACCATCAAGAGTGAAAGAACGGCCCACCACATGATGGAACAGTGGCATCCACTTGGAGTTGTGGGTGTAATTTCTGCGTTCAATTTCCCGGTTGCTGTATGGGCTTGGAATTTTGCATTAGCCGTAGTTTGTGGTAATACCGTGGTTTGGAAGGGCAGTGAAAAAGCACCATTATGTGCTGTTGCTTGCCAACACATTTGGAATAAAGTTGCTGCAGCGAACAACCTTCCAGAGGGAATTTCTTCGATCATCACCGGTGAGTATACACGTGGTGAGTGGATGACCCACGATGAGAGAATACCACTGATCTCAGCTACAGGTTCTACAAGGATGGGAAGAATAGTTGGTGCCCAAGTTGCCTCAAGATTTGGAAAATCTATTTTAGAATTGGGTGGTAATAATGCTATTATCATCACCCCTACCTGTGATTTAAAAATGACTGTTACCGGTGCTTTATTTGGTGCCGTTGGAACATGTGGTCAACGTTGTACCTCAACTAGAAGACTCATTATCCACGAGAGGGTTTACGATAAAGTGAAGAACGCATTGATTGAAGCATACGGTCAAATTAAAATTGGTAACCCACTAGATGAGAGTAATCACGTAGGACCACTTATTGATCAGGATGCAGTGAATGCCTTTTTAAACACTATTAAAAATGTACAAGCTGAAGGTGGAAAAGTACTGTACGGCGGTGAAGTACTTGAAGGAGAAATTTATGATGATGGGTTCTATGTTCAACCTTGTATCGTTGAGGCTTCTAACGAGTATGAAAGTGTTCAAAAAGAAACCTTCGCGCCTATCCTTTACCTCTTAAAATATGAAGGTGATGTTGAAAATGCTATCACTATTCAAAACAATGTAAAGCAAGGATTATCGAGTGCTATCATGACTAGTGATGTTCGGGAAGCACATATTTTCTTGAGTGAAAGTGGTTCTGACTGTGGTATTGCTAATGTTAATATTGGAACCTCCGGTGCTGAAATTGGTGGCGCCTTCGGTGGAGAAAAAGAAACTGGCGGTGGCCGTGAAAGTGGATCGGATGCTTGGAAAGCATATATGCGCCGTCAAACCAATACCTTGAATTACGGTAAAGATCTACCACTCGCTCAGGGTATTGAATTCAATATTTAAATAATGATTACAGAAGTAAAAATGGGGACAGAAGAAATTTCTGCGCCCCCTTTTTTTTTCGGTTTAGGTAGCTGCTTTGTTAGTAACCTTGATCCTTATTTAAATCATTTAGGGTATGAGTACCAATTCAACCCACTAGGTACTTCTTTTAATCCGATCAGTATTGCGAAACAGCTGCGCTGGATTTTTTCTAATGAAGATTTATCTCCTAGTTTTTTTTATGAGGGTATATTTCACCAACTGGATGCAGGGAACGCCTGGCAGAATGAAAGTGATAAAGAACTTCAAACAGTATTAGAAAATACTAGAAGTAAAATTATTCAATATCTGGACCAGCCCAGTAAGGAACTCGTTTTAGTTATTTCTTTAGGAACTGCACACGCTTGGTTTAAAAAAGGCTTAGTAGTTAATAACTGCCACAAGCTGCCAGGGCAATTTTTTGAACGAAGGTTGTTAAATAAAGAGGAAATCGTCAACGAATGGAAACATACTCTATCTGAATTACCTGAAAATATAAAAGTCATATTCACGGTAAGTCCCGTTCGTTATACCAGAATAGGCTTACAGGAAAATTT
>JACESW010000022.1 GCA_013911625.1 Cryomorphaceae bacterium
GTGGTTAATAAACTACTTACCGTAGGGGTTAGCAGGGCATTACCAAAGGATAATAAGGTCATACAGAGGAGTTCCAAATAGAATTGGTCCGTAGGAACAAAGGGCATGAAAAATAAGCCGACAGCCACGAGTAAAGTTCCAAACATGAGTAGATTCCGTTCACCAAACCAACTGTTAAAGTAACCGATGAGACCGCCTTGAATAACCACCGCTAAGAATCCTATGTAGGCGAAAGTGTAACCGATATGCATCTCACTCAATCCGAAATGCTCGGCCCACAATAGCGTGGAAGTGATCTGCATCATACTAAAACCAAGGATATACACGAAGTTGATAGTGAACAAGGCATTGACCTCAGGCACCTTTCTAAAGGCAAAAATGTCCTTAAATGGATTCGGAAATAGATTCACACTATCGGCAGGTTCTTTCAACGTCTCCGCCAAGAAGAAATAAGCGAGAAGGAGGTTGATTCCACTCAATCCTGCCGCGAAATACCCCACTCCAGATACTCCGTAGTACTCATTGACGATACCGCCTATACTTGGACCAAAAATGAAGCCGAGTCCAAAGGCTGCTCCGATGATACCGAAGGCCTTTGTACGTTGCTCTTTAGGTACGATATCACTAATGTATGCCTGAGCAACACTAAGATTGGCTGCACCAAACCCTTTTAACAGACGGGTGGCAAACAAGAGCCACAAGACCGTTGCATTGGCAAATAGTAGGTACGCAACTACCATAATACTGATGCTCGCTAACATAATAGGACGACGCCCGTACCTATCGCTCAATCCACCCCAAAAACTTGCAAAAATGAACTGCATTATGCTGAAGCTCGTGCCCAAAAGACCAACCATGGCATCAGTAGCCCCTAATTCTTTGGCATAAATTGGAAGGATAGGAATGATAAGACCAAAGCCCATCAGATCCATGAAAATGGTAAAGAAGAGTACAACTAAAGCCTTATTCCTCATGCTTAGGAGTTCTTAAGTTCTTGACTTGTATTCCTTTGTCGCTGACCTTGTAAGCATGCAGTTCCCGTGCGCGTATAGTGGATTTAAAGACCGCCTGCGCTTCGTTTTCAAATTGATCGAAATCTTTGTAACGTGCGCTATAGTGCCCTATGAGTAAATGTTCGACACCTGCCTCATCAGCTACCCTTGCCGCCTCTTTTGCCGTGCTGTGCATGGTTTGGCGTGCGCGCTCAGCCTTGTCTTCACAAAAGGTGCTCTCATGGTATAACAGCGTTGCTCCTGCTACATAATTTGAAGTCTCGGGAACATACATCGTATCCGATGCGAAGGCATAACACAGTGGCTTGGGTGGATCGAAGGTGATGTCTTCGTTTGACACAACAGTTCCATCTTCCGCGGTCCAGTCCCTACCGTCTTTAATCCAATGATAATCACAAACCGGAATGCCCAATTCATCAGCACGTTCTTTATTAAGACCGCGCTGTAGGAGCTTTTCTTCGAATTTAAATCCGGTCGTTGCTATTCTATGCTTGAGTGGGAAGCTCGATACAGTGTAAGCCTCGGTTTCTAGGATCACCTGAGGCACCTTATGTTGAGTGACCACAAATGAAATAGGATAAGATGTAAACGTTCCTGCCGCCCTAAACTGCGTCAGCACAATCTCCTTGAGTTTAGGAGGTCCATAGATGGTCAATGGTGTTGTACGGCCCAATAAATGAAAACTGCTCAACAAGCCTACCAACCCGAAGAAATGATCACCGTGAAGGTGGGAAATGAATATGTTATTGATGCGGGAGAATTTAGTCTTAGATCGACGCAACTGCTTCTGGGCACCTTCCCCACAATCTATCAAGAAATAATGCTCCCGCATTTTCAAAAGCTGGGAGGTCGTGTAACTGTTGGAGGTCGGTGTAGCGCTGGCTGCACCTAAAACTACCAACTCAAAACTCATTAAGAATTACCCAGTTTACGCTTCTCAGCTAAGAGATAAAGCACGGCCATACGCACGGCAACACCGTTCTCCACTTGATCGAGAATGATAGCATGCTCGCTATCTGCCACCTCGGAGGTAATTTCTACACCTCGGTTAATTGGACCCGGGTGCATGACTACGATTGGCTTTTCAAGGGCGTCTAGGTGTTCCATAGTCAGTCCGTACTGAGCGCGGTACTCGGCGATGGATGGGAAGTATTTGATGTCTTGACGTTCGTGCTGTACGCGTAACATGTTTGCAACATCACACCACTCGATGGCTGTTTGCAAGTTGTGCTCTACGCGAACGCCGAGGGTGTGCATGTATTTTGGAACCAAGGTTGTAGGCCCACAGACCATGACCTCAGCACCCATCTTTTTAAGGAGAAGAACATTTGAAAGTGCAACTCGGCTGTGTACGATATCTCCGACGATCGCAACCTTAGCGCCTTCCAAACTTCCTAACCTTTCACTTATCGAAAACGCATCAAGAAGTGCCTGAGTTGGATGCTCGTGTGCCCCATCTCCAGCATTTACGATAGAAGCATCTACATGTTGAGAGAGGAATTCTCCGGCACCTGGATTGGGATGACGCATTACCACCATGTCCACTTTCATGGAAAGGATGTTGTTCACCGTATCCACCAATGTTTCTCCTTTCTTTACGGAAGATGATGCTGCAGAGAAGTTTACGACGTCAGCACTTAAGCGCTTTTCTGCCAATTCAAAAGATAACCTCGTTCTTGTACTGTTTTCGAAGAAGAGGTTGGCAATGGTAATATCTCTGAGCGTTGGAACTTTTTTGATGGGTCTGTTAAGGACCTCTTTGAATTCTTTGGCAGTGTCTAGAATGAGCTGGATATCCTCTGCCGTGAGGTGTTTGATACCCAACAAGTGATTCACTGATAATTCGCTCATGAAGCTGGTTCCGTTAATAATACTGCATCGCGGCCATCCACTTCTTCCCACAGTACCTCAACGCGTTGTGAGGCTATGGAATCTACTTGTCGGCCCTTATAATCAGGCTGTATAGGAAGGTCGCGTGAAAATCTACGATCAATCAAAGTGAGCAACTCCATTTTTGACGGACGTCCGTAACTAAGAATGGCATCCATGGCGGCACGCACACTCCTACCGGTGTACAAAACATCGTCAATAAAGACTACTTTTTGATCCTCAACGAGGTGTTCAATTTTAGTCTTGTTCGGTTGCAAATGGCCCGGACGTCTTCTGAAGTCATCTCTGTAGAAAGTGATATCTAAAAGACCCGTACGGATGCTACCTGCACCGTATTGTTCTTCTAACAACTTAACCAGTCTACTAAGTACTTGTCCCCCACGAGGTTGAAGGCCGATCAAAATAGAATTTGAAAAATCACCGTGATTCTCGATGAGCTTACAACACAGCCTGTTCAAAGCGATGTTCAACTCTCTGGAGTCTATGATTTCTCTTTTGCTCATGCTGCAAATTTATGCATTAATATGAAGCAAATAAACTTCCAAGATCGATCCCGGAGAAATTCCCGCTACTCATCATCACTACTGCCTTAGTATCCCCTTTGCTTTCAAGTGCTTTAGCCAATTCTTGCGCATCGTCAAAAACAACAACACCCTGCCCGAATGCCGACTGTACATCTTCTTTGCTCAGTGCTGGCAATTTCTTGTGAGCAACAGCTTGGGGACTGTAATAGACCCAACGCTCTTGGGCGGGATCAAGGACTCCTTTATACTGTGGTATGAACTCTGGATTTAAACTACTAAAGGTGTGTAATTCGAGTACTGCGCGAACATCGCCGTATTGCTCGGCAAGAGCAGCAACTGCCGCTTGTACTTTTGACGGAGCATGGGCAAAATCCCGGAAAACAGGCACGGATGATCCTGCTAACCGCTGCATCCTATTCTGCGCACCCGTGAAACTCGCAATGGCATCGTGAAAATCATCTTCCTGCAGCCCCATTTCCAAACATATCCAGCGTGCCGCTTCAAGATTACTAAGGTTGTGCTTGCCAAAAACTTGCAATGGCATGGCACCCTCAGCCGTTTCGATATAAGTAGTTCCTTCATCAATAAAATGTTCCGGCAACGCATATGGAAAACGCTTCACAGGGGCATCGCTCTGCTCCACTAATTCCTTGAGAACAGCATCATTTTCATTGTAAATCAAAGCACCACCAGGCTCGATGGTATTGATATATTGCTTGAATTGGTCCACATAAGATTCAAACGTCGGGAACACATTAATGTGATCCCAGGCAATTCCTGTAATGACTGTGATATTGGGTCGATACAGGTGGAATTTTGGACGTAAATCTATCGGCGAGCTCAGGTATTCGTCACCTTCCATAACCATGAAATCTGAACCGCTTTCGAGCTCCACCATACAGTCAAAGCCCTCTAATTGCGCGCCTACCATGTAGTTGGTAGACATTCCCGCATGCTGCATGGCATGTAATATCATTGCCGTTGTAGTGGTCTTACCGTGAGAACCAGCGATGACCACCCGAGTCATATCCTTACTAACCTCATACAAAAATTCAGGGTAGCTAAAGATGTTAAGATCGAGCGCTTGTGCTTTGAGTAGTTCCGGATTGTCTTTACGCGCATGCATTCCAAGTATGATAGCGTCGAGGTCTGAGGAGATGTTGCTTTCTTCCCATCCCTCAGCGGCAGGAAGTAAGCCTTTAGCAGCCAACCTCGAACGAGATGGTTCGAAAATTTGGTCGTCAGAACCACTGACCTCATGACCAGAGTTGTGTAAAGCAATGGCGAGGTTATGCATGGCAGAACCCCCTATGGCGATGAAATGTACTCTCATTTATTCTTCGAAATAAAGATTCCCGAATCGTATACGGGTGCCACGCAAAGATAAGAGAACTGCACCGTCGTAGCCGTCATTTGCTTGTCTAGAAGAACGAGGGCTTACTCTGAATTTTTGGCGCTTGTTTCGGTTTAAAACCGTATAAACCATCTCAGCATCGTGACTTAAACTTACCATGACAAGATTACCATTCTTCGCATTGGTGATGGCACGCAGTGTTTTCTTACCCCAGCGCTTGGCGTTTTTACGGTGATCGTTGAAGACAAAGTGCAACCCAGATTCATTCACCAAGAAGGTATAACCGAGGTAATAACCGCCATCATTCATAGAACTTTGACGCTTTGGCACATGAGCATACCAATCAACTTCGCCTTTTGCATCAATACTCAATACAATGATGTCATTGTAATAGTAGTAATAGTTCGTCGTCGTCGTTCCACGCGAGGTTTGTACAGTTTGCACACGCACCTCGTAATCCTCTGCGATCACATAGGCACCACCATCAGGTCTTGGTAGAAATTGACGGAAAACGAAATTCCTGCGAATACCTTTTCCGCGACGCGCTCGGAATCGGTTGAATTGTGCAACAAACTCCTGAGTAAACGGATTCAAATTGGTCGAAACCACCTCTCCTCTACTCTGGTCAACACTCAGGTAAAGTGCTCCATCCATATCATAAAAGTTGCGTTTACCGTAAAAGCCAGAGATCGCCATTTGGTTGTCTTTTAGGTCACATTCGATACCCAATGAATGCACCGCAACATTGCGCAATCCCAGGTCGAATTCGGTGATTTGATTGTTATCGCCGGCGCCAATACGCATCAGTTTGTACTCTAGGTCTTTGCCACTCTGTAACATCACATTCGGACTATTGTCGAATGCGCTCAGGATGAATACATCGCCGGAGTTCGATAAATCGAAATCGATGATGTTGAAATTTCTATCGCGTACATTGAGTTCTATATCGGCATTCCAATCCTCTGCAAGATCTGCGCTGTACACTCTGACATAAAAGTTTTCGCTTCCAAACCGCTCATAAGGTGGGTTTGTAAACACT
Organism: Cryomorphaceae bacterium; assembly: GCA_013911625.1. Next base: position 5,821 of record JACESW010000022.1, read on the forward strand.
GCGAATTTCGTTCGATCCTGCGATGCTTTGATGGTAAAGTCTCCTTGAGATCGTCTTTTTGAATCCAACGTCTCAATTAATTTCGGCGCACTTAGATTGGCAAGGGTATCCAAGGTTCGAACCAATAAATTCCTAGTGTCCGATTGACGGTCGTAGCTTTCGTAAAACAAATACTGAACACCACCGAGCATCAGACTTTCCTTGAAGTCTACCCTGCGTCCATTCCATTCCCACCTTGGGTTTTTTAGCAACCATTGTTCGCTTAAATCGTAACGGTTATAATACGCGAAATATTCATCGCGAGCACCCGAAATGATGGATGCAGCAGCAGGCCGATAGGTAAAAAAACCTTGATTGCTTGATTGCAAGATCCGGTCAAATTTTGCACTTCGAGCATTGTATTCTGGACTCCATTCTAATAAGGGGTATGAACCCTGTGCAAGCCCTGTTGTTACTGCTAAACAACAAGCAATCAGTGTGATGGAGCGCTTAAGAAAAGTGGTCATAGAAAACGGTAAAGTTTTTGTACATTGATGGTAAGATACAGCACCCTAATGATAAACTAACGCAGTATGAAGAGATTTCTGTATTCATTAATTTTCCTAGGCCTCCTGAGTGTTGAAGCAAATGCACAAGCTGTGATTGTTCGAAAACGCGATCTGAGTACAACGACCTATGGGAATTCATCCGTACAGATCAGCCCATCAAGTTCGAGTGCAAATCTTGGCGGCATGTATTACAGCCGTTATAATCACGCATTAAAAATTAGCCCAGCTTCACTTATTGCAGGGGAAATCCCTCTTTCTTACGAACACAAGGTCAGTGATTACATCACTATCGAAGCTGGTGTAGGTCTAACTACTTACAACCTGACCGAGGATCTCATTCGTGGATACAGCGAACGTGGTGATGGAGAAACAGTGAGTAAAGTCAGCTACTCCGCGCTTTTCAACACTAAGTTCTTTCCAGAAGGGAATGCATTTCAAGACGGGTATTACGTGGCATTCAATCTAAACGTGCGCAACTACGCCCAAGACTTTACCACACTCGATGATTTCGGAATGGATACAACGGTGAGTGAATTTTTCCGGTGGTCAGATGTAGGTTTCACCATGGGATATCAAAGCCGTCCATCTGAAAAAATGATTCTCGATTGGTACATCGGCGCAGGCATTCGACAAAAAAACAGATCAACAACAGATTACGAGCAGATATTTGATCCTACATCAGGATTATTCGTCGGACAGTACAACTTGAATGAAAGCACCAATGTAGCCCCTGCGCTCTTAGGAGGCGTGAAAATCAGTTTCTTGTTTAGGTAATCCTCTTATTCTACCACTACTTCAATCGCGGCGATAGCTTGGTTGCTCACCTTCTCTGCAGTGGCATAGGTATCAACGGTGGTATGAGTGAATCCGTCTTTAGCAAGGCTCACACTACCCAATAGAAGGTCAAGATCCATTTTAACCACTAATCGGTCACCAGGGCGTACAAGTACATCAAAAGTTCGTGTTCTGTATAGCGGATCGGTTCCAGTATGCCAAATGATACCGCCATTGGTCGTAGCATTGCTCAAGTCGCCGCCTGCGTTGAATCGTCCTTCGGCTTTAAGGAACCTGTATTTAGACGCCCACGTCCAATACATTGCAAAGGCACTGCTCAAAGGGTGTGTGGTTTCGAAGGAAGTTGGGTCCATTGCGTTCATGTCTGACGGGACACCCAATCCAAAACTAATTTGATCTGCTCTTCGCTGCAGGTCCAATGTATAGGTACTGAAAGCACTATCGCTAGGGTCCACGAATAATACATCACTTAGGAGCTGATCCCCTGCTCGAAGTTCGCTGATATAGAAGTGGAAAAGATCAATAGCAATCGCTGTATCTCCTTTGAAGAAAGGCGTACTCTGAGTATAGGGCGCACCGTTTTGAATCCATTGAAATTCAACAGTTACCTGTTTATCTCCGGGTCTGCATCCGGCGAGGATGAGGAGAGATAACAGTCCAGCGAAAGGAAGCCTTTTCATGCTTGCGCTAAAGTTTGAATACAAACTCGCTCTTTAGGTTATCGCTAAGAATCTGGGCTTTATTGTAGTCCGCAGCATCCCCTGGATCAGAATAGATTTCCGGAGTTGAAGACGGCTGTAGACCCAAGAATAGCTTTTCAATATCTAAATCAATCACGAAGAAAACATCCTTATTGGCAGCGACATTGAAATTGCGCTTTTCACTGCGCTCAATCACCATATCCTCAGTGGCAATTCTCCAAGTAAAGGTGCTCGTAGGTGTGGTGAATAAAGAATCATTCGGGTCAAAAACTCGACCCTCTAATTGGAAGAAGCTGTGACCCGTAGCCGGTCCATTCCACAAATGTCCTTTTACCAAAGGGTTCGTTTCTTCAAGCGTCTCCGGGGAGGCATAGGCACGAGCACTGTCCAAACCGATGTGGTAATTCAAACGGCCATTGTACGAACCGCGGGGCAACTGAGCGAGCTTGACCTCTGAAGTGGTAAGCAGATCAATGGCTGTTAAGTCGTTATCTGTGCGTGTGGTATCCTTTTCATCAACACTTACAAACTCGGCACCGCTGAGCGTGATGTAGACATGACTCAACTTAATGAGGTCGCCGTTGATTTGATATACCGTGCTCGTATCTGCAATGTCACCGTCAAAATACTTGTAGGCACGGATGTATATGTTGCGATCGTCCAGCGCAGCTGGATCAACAACAGTAATCTCACGTTCACACGAAGCGAATGCACCAATGGTTAATAATGCTAAAATGAATCTTTTCATTCTTCCTTTATTTTCAAAAACTCTGGCGCCTGTTCAATGGACACCATAATTTGGTCTAACAAATCATCATTCTCTTCGGAAAAATCAAGTTCCAAAGGCTCCTTAAAGGTAATGGTTAATAGGTTACCCGTACTCTTCACAAACATACCCGTTTTGTCGAAGGCTCGACGAAAGCCATTAATCACCACGGGAACTACTACTGGATTTAACTCTCGAATCAAATGAACTGTACCTCTTCTTCCCTTTACAAATGGGCGTGTCGTGCCTTGTGGGAAGGTAATAGTCCAGCCTGTTTCCATGGCTTTTTTAATGTTGGCAATATCTTTTGGATCTACACCTCGATTGATTGTTTTACCCGCCTCGCGCCAAGTACGCTTGATACTAACACTTCCCGCATATTGCATAAGTTTGGGCAACAATCCCTTCTTCATCGTCTCTGCAGCCGCCACAAAGAAGACATTGAGCTTAGGACGAAACAAAGTTGCAAACGGCACTCTGTTGTACACCTTGTTTTCCGCTGCGTTAAAGACGTGGTACATCGCACTTACATCGGCGAAATACGTTTGGTGGTTGGACACAAACAAAACGCGACGCTCAGGTAGGTCCTTAAGTTTGTCACCACCTACAATCTGCACTGAGTTTAAACGAAAGAATCGGTACCATGTGATTAATCCAAAAACGAAAATGACCGTTCTTTTGATCAACAGGTTATATCCGAAACTGTCTTTTTTAAAAGGGTTTAACACGTGTACTAATTTCAGTCATTCGGCAAATATACTCCTTAGGACAAAAGCCCCACTATTCTTGCCGTGATGATTGCTGTTGCACCCCAAATGACTTCATCACCCCACAGATATGCTGGGACATTCACCTTGCCGTATTTTGTAGGAACAGTAGCCTTTCCTATGAGTTCGCCTGATGTCAATACCTGTAATGGTATTGAAAAAGTATAGGCCACTTCATTGGGGTTAAGGACCAATTCTGGAAGCTCTTTAGAATACCCGATGAATGGATGAACAATAAAGTTTGACGGAGGTATGTACAAGGGATGTAGTTTGCGAATCACTGTCACGCTTTGTTCCGGAATCCCCACCTCCTCCGACGTTTCTCGTAAGGCGGTCTGCTCGTAGCTCGAGTCGCTCGATTCCTTTCGACCGCCAGGAAAACTAATCTGTCCGCCGTGTGTGCCGTCGTATGGCGGACGTTTCATAAACAGAAGCTCAAGACCATCCGACCCTTCAAAAAAGTGCGCCAGTACAGCCGCTTTTTTGGCTTGGTCCATCGTTTTTTGTGAGGTGTGCACCATCTTACGAAACCAAGGCATCATTGGATTTTTAAACGAAGGGTCTTCACCTTTGTTGGCCAGCTTAGATAGGAGTTGATCTGTGTTCACCGAATAAATGTACCGAAACGGAAATTGGCCATGAACTTTCCTTTCAATTTTTGTTATCTATTAAAGTCCTAGCCTCCATAAGATATGACTATAACTCAATTTCGTTACATCGTAGCTGTAGATAACCACCGCCATTTCGCACGTGCAGCGGAGGCTTGTTTTGTTACTCAGCCGACATTGAGTATGCAGATTCAGAAGCTCGAAGAAGAGCTCGATATCTTAATTTTCGACCGCTCAAAGCAACCGATTGTCCCCACTCCATTGGGTGAACAAATCTTGGAACAAGCCAGAAAAGTCTTGCAAGAAGCTGCTGTACTTGAGCACATGTCCAAACAAATTAAAGGAACGTTCGAGGGCGACCTTCGTTTGGCAGTTATACCGACCATAGCACCTAGCTTATTGCCTCGATTCCTAGTTGAGTTTAACCAAGCTTTTCCTAAAATCAAGTTGTTTGTTGAGGAAATGAAAACAGCCGATATGATTGAGGCCTTGCGTAAAGACCGTATAGATGTTGGCATTGCAGCTACACCTCTAGAGGAACGCGGTATTGTGGAGAAGCCACTATACCACGAACCGTTTGTTGCTTTCGTACCGAGCTACCACAAGTTTTCCAAGGATAGGTTCTTATTGGCCTCGGAAATTAATCCAGATGAATTGCTTTTATTAAACGAAGGGCATTGCTTTAGAAACAGCGTACTCTCGTTGTGCAACCCTAAAAACCTCAATGGCGACGGCATTCACATGGAAAGTGGACACTTCGACACCTTAGTTAAATTGGCCGATAAAGGCATGGGCATGACACTATTACCATATCTGACAGGTATCGACCTAAATGACCGCTACAAAGGCTCCATCAAGCCCATTGCGGAGCCGACACCTACAAGACAGGTGAGCTTGATACATTCGCGTACACAGCTTAAACTCGAGTGGATCAAAGCGCTAGAAAAACTCATTGTAAAAAATCTTCCAAAAAAGGTACTCGAATCCCCTGAGCAAGTCGTTAGCCCATTGTAACAAGTACCATGCCTAGGGCGACGAGAATAGCAACGCTAATAATATTGAGTATGATGCCTCTTGCCATCATATACCCCACCGTTAATTTACCTGTAGAAAAAACGATAGCATTTGGCGGTGTGGCCATTGGAAGCATAAATGCACAACTCGCGCCCAATACTAAAGGCATACTCAAGATTTCCATCGACCAGCCAAACGTCAGCGAAAGGCTAAGTACAAGCGGCATCAACGCACTAACTAATGCCATATTACTCAGTAATTCAGTAGCAAAAACTCCTAGAAGTGCCATGATGATTACCCAAAACAGGATGGGTATGTTTTCGAAAGACTTCATTCCCACTTCTAAAGCCTCAAACCAATAGCTCTGCTGCAAGGTACCCGCCAAGGCTAATCCGCCTCCAAAAAGAATCAAGATTCCCCAAGGGAGTTTAGACGTACTCTCCCAATCAAGTAAGTTTTTACCCGATTCGCCTGTGAGACTGAAGAGCAATACAGCTGCAAGTAATGAAATCCCTGTATCCGACCAATGAATATGTGCACTCAAGGCACCTAAATAGGGCCGCATAATCCATAATAACGCTGTCGAGGTGAATATGATGGCCACTTTTCTCTGCGCCTTGTTCATGGAACCTAAGCGGTCCCACTCCTGTTGTAAATAGCGTTCTGTTTCCTTTTGTTCTTGAGGGGAAAGAGCCAGTGTCCTCAAGCTGCGCGATAGAATGGCATATGCTGACAACCCAATAGTTACAGAAGCAGAAAGCCCTATCGGCAGCCATTCAACAAAACCTATCTGACGGTCCAATTGCTCGCTTAAGAATCCCGCAAAAATCATATTAGGCGGTGTGCCAATAATGGTTGCCATTCCACCAATGTTGGCCGCCCAGGCAATGCTTAAGAGTAAAGGGCGTTCCATTTTTTCGGCAGACGCCTTAGGAAGAACCGCTAAGACACTCGTAGCAATTGGAAGCATCATAATGGAGGTTGCCGTATTACTGATCCACATGGACATGAAGGCAGTACTGAGCATAAAGCCAGCAAGAAGGCCACGACTACCCGTGCCTGTCCGGCGTAAAATCCAAAGCGCTATACGGTAATGCAGGTTAGTTTCTTCAAGAGCTCTTGCAATGATAAAACCACCAAAAAACAGGTACACCAGCGGATGGGCATAGTACGACGACATACTCTTTGCTTCCATCAGTCCAAAAAGCGGGAAGAGAAGCAATGGCAAAAGCGCGGTGACAGCAAGATGTACAGTCTCAGATATCCACCAAATAAGCATCCAAGCAGTGATTCCCAATAACACAAAGTGTGATTCAAAACCCCCAAAGAAGGAAATAATAAAAGCCGAGATTGGCCCTGCAAGGCGTATTAAGGATGTATTTTTGTTGCTCATTGAGTGCGTATGAAATTGGTATTTGCAACCCACAATGCGGGTAAGTTACGAGAGGTTAAGGAATTAATTGGACACAAATACGAAGTTATTGGTCTGAGTGAACTCGATGACCTCGAAGACATTCCTGAAAACGAACCAACGCTGCAAGGCAATGCTTTGGTAAAAGCCAGAACCGTTTGGAACAAATACGGGCTTGCCTGTTTTTCGGACGATACTGGAT